>ONAX01000009.1 GCA_900315875.1 uncultured Eubacteriales bacterium
CTGTATTCCATCGTATCTACAGCGCATGCTAATTGCTTGGATGCAGAAAAATATCTCACAGAGCTGTTCAGACAGCCTGCCGGAACGATCGTTATGCCGTGGAAGGAGGAAAAGAAAAATGGAATTTCGTAATGAACTGAGAGAAGATTGCTATTGGTGTCACGGAAAACTTACACCGCACCTTTCGGAAACGGTTATGGGCAAATACGGAGATAAAGAAATAATTATAAAAAATGTTCCAAGACTTGAATGTAAGAAATGCAGTTTTTATTACTCTGCTGAACCTTTTCAGGAACAAAAAACCGAAATATTTCAAAAGCATTTGAAATCACTGCCTTTTTTAAGCGTTACCATTCAATACAAAAGCATGATTGATTATGTTGATCGTGTGTTACTTAACCAGAACAATAACTGACATATTTCTATAATTAGAAAATCACGGGATCTGCTTTTTGCTTGTCCCGTGATTTTTTGTCTAGAGGTTTACTATTTGACGCTTACATTTCATGTGAAATAGTCATGCGATAATACTAAGAGAAAAAATCAGCGATAAATCGACGCTTACTTTCAATAGCATCGACATACCGCTGAAGAATTATAGGATTTATGTTAATACTGTTAATGTGGAGTCTATGGTAATCTGGTTCCAAAAGGCGAAAATGCTTGGGAGTATTGTATGACATTAACGAAAGCCAATGGTACAGATACAAAAACCACCAATATCTGTATACCCAGCAAATCAGTAAAGCAGAAAATGAGTCTGATTATATTTCAGTGAATTTCAGTAATATTGTTTCTCTGTGTTTACTCATAAGCTTCAGATAAATTATTATTGGTTATTTACTGACAGTCAGTGGAAGAACCAGGATCTGTGTTAATATCATCGTGTGTAGTCTTACTTTCGTCTGTTACTTCATCTGTTTCATGCAGATCTCTCTTCATCTGACTGCTGCTTATTTCAGGTGTGCGTGGCAAATATACTACTTCAACACCTTCTTTTTCAAGAAAATCAAATTTTCCTTTCCAGTCATCTCCCATAACAAAAGTGTCAACATGATATTCATGCATATCAGAACGTTTCTGTTGCCAGCATTCCTCAGGTATTACCAGGTCAACATATCTTATAGACTCTAAAAGCTGTTTGCGCTGAGCATAAGT
Source organism: uncultured Eubacteriales bacterium (assembly GCA_900315875.1). GTDB lineage: Bacteria > Bacillota > Clostridia > Oscillospirales > Acutalibacteraceae > UBA1213. The sequence continues at coordinate 1,159 of ONAX01000009.1, forward strand.
GAAATATGTTTTCTTCTGTTTGGAATTCCAGTTAAACTCGTCAGTTGAAAGTGCAACGATCAAATAATCTCCAAGAGCTTTAGCTCTTCTGAGAAGATTAATATGTCCGTAATGAAGCAGATCGTATGTACCGTAAGTCTATTATTCTTTTCATAAATTTATCTCCTGTGATAATCATCAATTTGGAATAAGCATAGGGAAACTCAATAAGCCAAGAATAAAAAATCCATAACTTGTAAAATCACACAACCAATTTTTAATTATTTTTTTGCTAAGTGTATGCCGATTCTTTAAACTATAATCCTATATCAATTCAACTTTTTATCCATTATCTTTATTAGCGAATCAACTGCATTTCCAGTTTCACAATTACCGATAAGAGCAAAGAAACTCTCAATTTTTTTCCGATTTTCTACATCATTATATTCCCGGATATTTCTTTCAAGTTCCTCATTATTCAGAGCTGGTTTATATGGCCATTTTTCAACATCCATACTAAATGGGTGAACGGATTCATATTCTGCCAGATCAGGTGTAAACAAGAAGCCCGGTTTTTTTTGAAGTGCAAAATCTGCTATACATGATGAATAATCCGAAATAATAACATCGGATGCACACATAAGTTCCTGTATATCCGAATGATCTGAAGCATTAATACAATCATTACCGATATTTGTCGGAATCATATCATGATGCGCTTTATACATGAATACAAATTCACCCCCGAACTGTTCCTCAAGTGCCTTTACAACACCTTTGTCATCAATCGGTTCAAAGTTATAATCATTAATGGATTGTTTTGATGAAGTATCTCGATACGTAGGAGCATACAGAACAATCTTTGCATCCTGAGGTAAACCAAATTCTTTACGAATCTGGCTTCTTATCAAAGAATTATCCTGAAACATCAAATCATTTCTCGGAAGACCTATATTAAGGAATTTTTCCTTTGAAACACTCATGGAAGCCGAATGCTGCTCAGTTGCTCTATTACTTCCCGACAAAAAGTATGTAAGTAAGTCACCTGTCATTTTTCTTTTTCTGACGGTCTTTTTATCTTTAAAGATATCATTACCAATAACCTTAAAAGAATATCCACCATGCCATGTCTGTATGATTACTTGTTTTTTTCTGTAGGGCAGAAAACCAGTAATTCCTGTACTATTAAATATTACGAAGCCTGCCGTCATCAAGTGAAAAAAATGTTTGAAAGAACGATAATTAATCCTTGTCATTCCCTCAGGCAGTTCATCTTTACTATCTTTATCCAATGCATAAAATACTTCATACCTTTTTGTATCAAGAAGTCCTTCTGCAATATATTTGGGACTACATGTATATAATCTTCCGTTATAAGACTGAAGAACAACTTTATTCTTCTTAATTGGAAACAGATAAAAAAATCTCAGAAGAATTCTTAATAACCAAATAGCCATAGCATCAACCAGCTTCCTTAATCTATTGTTTTATTTATTCTTTTTATGGAGTGTCTTCTTTAACCTTTTAATATCATTTTTGTTCAGCAACAACATTTCAGAAATTTTTACTCCGTTTTCCTTTGAAAAATGCCATGTGAACAAAAATGCAGCCATACCATATGATAAAATACTTGCCATGGCGGCACCGTTATTTCTAAAAATAGGAATCAACACCCAGTTGGCTGCCACATTTGTAATAACACTGATGATCAGATAGAGAAGATTTTCTTTTTGTTTCCCATGCACAATATTGTAAGAACCTATCATTTTGTAATAAATCATAAAGACTACACCAACAAGGATAATTATCGTTACAATATAAGCCTGAGAGTACTCTTCTCCAAAAAACAAGTTGATAAAAGGCTGTCCTAATAATACAATTCCTAAAACAACTACTATACATACAGTATTGCACACTCTTATTACAAAGCAAACCTCTTTGTGATCTTTTCCTTTTGTAAGGTTTGATATCATAACCTCTTTTAAGGCATCCGGTATCAGCCAAACTCTTTCGGCCAGCATTACACCAACCGAATATACGCCAACCTCTGCACTTGTGACAAACTGCTGGAGCATGATAACATCTACACGATAATTCAATGACGTCATTAATAATGCTAACATTGGAAAAATACCAAATTTAATTATTTCCCAGCTGCCGCTTTTCGTCAGTTTTGCAGGAAGTGCAAATTGTTTTCTCAACTGATAAGTATATATTATTCCAAGAAGAAGATCCTTAAAAAGAAGTAGAAAGATTCCCCAGATAATATGGGCAGGAACAGTGAGCCACAGTACAATCACCAAAATCAATTCAAAAAAATTCACAAACATTTCAATCGAATTTTTTTTGTTTGGATTTTCAACCATACTTATGTATGATACCACACGATTGTAGACAAGAATTGGTGTAAGCATAAACACCGCAATTAGTTTTATATCCTTCCAAAAAAATACAGACAAAACGACGGCAACGACAAAATAGATCAAAGTCATGGCAACTGTTAGTCTAAGAAAAAAAGGAGCAACATTTTCACCCGTCTTTTTCTTAAAATATGGATAGGCCTGATGTATTCCTAAACCGAGAATAACAAATGTAACTTTTGTTATACTGTCAATATAAGCTACATCTCCTTTAAGCGAAGCACCCAGATAACGCGATTGACAAACAGTATAAGCAAAACCCAAAAGTACAATCATTACTTTTGATATCACAGAAAACATATACGGGTTCTTAATAATCTTTTTAATCTTATTTGCCATGCTTTTCTCCTATATTATCATTAATACGAGTGTTTTAGCTTATGATTCACCAAACTACCCGATTTTTGTGTAGAGTCTATTTTATTGTTATTCAAAAAACTAAGCAATAACATTAAGAACAATATTCCATTTGTTAACAAAAGTGTAAAATACGAACCATTACAAAAAGAATATGCAACAAATACGGCTACGACAATTTGTATCTTTTTGTCAGTATTCTTACAACACCATTCTAATACTTTAAAAGTTAATATAATAACTAAAGGTGCAAATAATAAAGATAAATAACCAAAATTTGCAAATGAATCTCCGCAAAGGCCGGTATTTGCATTCATAGCCATTTCCTGATTGCCAAAATATTTTGCACCAATCAATCTTGGAATTGAACCATATGATGAATAAGGTGATTGAAAGCCTAATCTTCTTAATACACTTGTGCGCAAATAATCAAACTCATTTGATGAAAAGAAATCAAAATGCAAAATACTCATATTGGGAGGAATAAAAAGAAATCTTCTGATAAAATGCTTACAAACAAACGAGTCATTTCCTTGAATTATTAAATCGACAGTACCTAACACACTTAGAAACGTAAAAGCAATAGGGATTTTCTTTAAATACTTTTGTTTGTAAAACAACGCAATTAATATTGAGAGAACCAGCAAAAACAAAACGGATTTTTTACCATTAAAAGAAAATGCTAAAAATGTGCATATTATGATATATATAGAAAGTAATCTATTTTTTTTAATAATTGCATATACAAGACCTATTGTTAATCCAGTTGTTGACCATCCCAATAGATATCGAATTATTTCCGGCATGGAATATTCTCGCGCCTGTGCTCTATATTCATAGTAATCAGAAAAGTCAAAGGATATTCTGAATCCGGTATATATGCCAGATGTAATAATTCTGATTAGTCCTAAGACAATTATAATAACAACAAAAAATTTAGGATCATTTATCATCTTATTGTTATAAGGTTTGAATGATAAATAATTAAGACTGATGATTCTATTAAATACAATTAATAATATAAAATAAAATAGCACAAAAAATGTGAAACCAATATCATGCCTATTATATGCAAAAAGCGATGTATAAGGAATAAAATACATAATAATAAGCAAACCTAGAACTATATCAGACAGTTTTCCATTTTCAAATAACTTAGGTATTTCTATAGCAACAAAAAACATAAATATGTATGATACAATTATGTAATCAATATTTATGTCTAATTTAAAATGATAGTATTCAAATTCTTTATATACATAGTTAATATATATATAATCCAAAAGTATTCTATATATAATAATAGAAAATATTGTCACCAAATTTTCTAGCTTTAAAGTATTTTTTGAAATACCATTAGTATGCATTTGAAATATTTTCACCCCAATCTGATTTATGTTTCTTTATCTTCATAATCCCATTCGATGTTCTCTTTGATGACTTTAGCAGGTGTTCCGACTATTAATGTGTTTTCTTTATCAATTGATTTGGTTACCAAACTACGTGTTCCAACAATAATCCCATCAGCTAATGAGACACCTTTCATAATATCAACATAAGAAGCTACCCATATTTTATTACCCAGAACAACTGATTTATTAGGATTAATCAGTGAACCATTCTGGTAAAGCGGATGTCCATCGTTATCTCTTATATTAATGTTCCAACCAAAAAGAACATTATCGCCAATATTAATAGCTTTCATACTATAAAGAAAACAATTTATATTACATGAAAACCTATCTCCAAGTGAGATGTTCCCTCCGTGAGCACAGATTGATGTACCTGCTCCAATGGATGTATCGCCTTTGAATGTAATACTTCCACCATTATCAACAATCAAAAATGCTTTCTTATTAACGTGTAATCCTCGTTTTGATGTTTTCTGTGCTGCAAGCCTTATCATACCTGTCTTTATTTTTCCGCTTATTTTTACATTTTTTCGGTTCACACCATGAAAGGAGCATGAACCCATAACTATATATGGAAGTTTGATAGCATCCTTAAACGGTAATGTCCTAAAATTTATATACAATGTTTTTGGAAAATAAACCATTCCTCTAAAGACACGGCTCAATATTCGTTTGATTTTCATTCTTTCAGCTTCCTTTTATCAGTATCAAACAGAGAAATATTAAATAGTATTGTCTGATCTGCTATAAAACTGCTCGATCTTATCAATTATATTATCTTCATAAAAATCAGATGCGTGTTTAATACAATTATCAGAGATGCGCTCATAATCATTAACAATATCTATAATTCTGTCGGCTATATAGCCCGAATCGCTACATGGGACAGCATATCCGATTTCTCCGTCAGGATATGCTTTATCGAATCCCTGTCCCTTTGAATAGAGAACGGGAAGTCCCTGAGACATCGCTTCAACATACACTCGACCAAAAGTTTCTACTCTTGATGGTAATAGAAATACGTCATGATTCTTATACACATCTATCAATTTTTCCTGCGTCATAAACGGCAGAATTTTAATAAAATCATATGATCTGAGCTTGTTTTCTTCTTCTTTATCCTCGACTTCTCCCACAACCGTAAGGGTAACATTCATTCCCCTGTCTCTGAGAATTTTTACAGCCTCTGCTGCTGCAGGAATATTTTTTACGGGATTGATACGACCAATCAAAAGAACACGGATATTTGACTTATCAATGCTTTTGTGGACTATTGCAGTATGTTCTTCCCAGAATTTTTCAAGCGGATTCCCGATAATCACGCTTTTATTTTCAAATGCTTTTCTTTTATTTTCAGGAACATATTTGTTCATGAATTCTTCTTTATGACATCGAGATAAGAATAACAATCCCTCTGCCTCTTCTGCATTTTTAATAGCCATTCTTCTGAAAAATGGAAGACGTATAAAGCCGGTCAAATCTGTTGCTCTGACTGAGAGTACATACTTCAAGCCATATTTTCTTTTCATTCGTCTTGCTGTATATCCGCTACTAACCAAAAGATGGGCATGCATCAGATCATATTCATCAAGTTTATATGCTTTTAACAATTGTTTTTCTATCTTCCATTGCCTAGGAAAAAATAGTATCCTGTCCACATCATTCCAACATTCAACATGAACAACATCTTTATCCTGTACTACGGGAACAAACTTTTCTGCCACGCCTGATCCGATTTTTGTGCTGTTGAATACAGTCACGGAATGCTTTCTTTTTTTCAATGCCGTCTTTTGCTGGTTATAAAGCATAGCAATATGATAAAACGTACAAAGATAAAGAATCCTCATTTTATTCTTCTCCTTTATAGGCACCCTTCTCCGAACAATCCTGTCAGCTCAACAGAAGCAAAATCCTTAAGAGGAAGCTTTACGGGCTTACCCGTAAGTTGGCTCTTATATACAGCAAGTACCATTTCGAGGGCATTTCTTCCTGCAACAGCATCAACATACGGTTTTCTATCGTTCTTGATTGCATCCATCATATCTGCAAACAAACTGGTATGACCGTTTCCATATACATTGCTTGTTGGCTCATGCAGTCCGGCTTTTTCAGTATCGCTTGCATCAGAATCAACAAACTCCCATACATCAATATTATTACAAGAAGTACCGCCAAGCTTCACTGTACCATTTTCACCGAACATATAAAGTGTTTCTTCGAGATTTTTGGGATAAACATTTACTGTTCCCTCAATCGTACCAACTGCACCATTCTTAAACTTTACTACAGCGACACCTAAATCTTCACACTCAAGATAATCATGAAATTGCTGTCTGGTTGCACCATACACTTCGTCTACTTCATCACCCATCATCCAACGCAAAAGATCTATGCCGTGAATACACTGATTCATAAGTGCCCCACCATCAGAAGCCCATTTTCCACGCCATATTGCCTGCTCGTAATATTCTTTATTGCGATTCCAACGTACGTTAATGGATCCATGTGATATGCGTCCAAAACGGCCAGCGTCGAGCGCTTGCCTTATCTCCTGAACAGCAATATTAAAACGGTTTTGATGACAAGCGGACACCTTTACGCCCTTCTCTTTTGAAAGTGCTATAATTCTGTCTGCATCTGCAAGACTCATAGCAATAGGCTTTTCAATAATTACATTTATTCCTTTTTCTATACAATACAACGCTATCTCGGCATGCTTACCACTGTCGGTCGCAATAGATACCAAAACAAGCTCAGGATGATTATCAATCATTTCCTTATAATCTTCATATCTCTCTACTGGCTTATCATATCCGGTCTTACTGAACAAAACATCAATATGCTCAGGTACTATGTCACAGACAGCTACCATTTCCAAACCGTTGTTTAAAACTGCTTTTATATGATTTACAGCGATACGTCCACAACCTATAAGTGCATATTTCATAATATTCTCCGTTATCCTTTCAAGACTGTTTCGATATTTATCAAAGTAACTCTTTCAGTGTTTTAATAATATAATCACGCTCTTCGTCATAAAGTTCAGGGAAAACTGGTAAAACAAAAGTGGTTTTACTCAATTCTTCTGTTACCGGAAGATCTCCTTCTTTATAGCCAAGATGAGCAAATGCTCCTTGAACATGAAGCGGAACAGGATAATAAGTTCCTGAAGCAACACCTTTTGACTTTAACTTTTCGATTATTTGCTGTGCATTTGTGTGCTTGAGTGCATAAATATAGTATGAGTGTTCACAGTCATCTGACTCGTAAGGTGTTACACAATCAATATCTTTGAATGCTTCATTATACAATGCTGCATTCCTGCGTCTTCCTTCAATAAACTCATCCATATGAGCGAGTTTTTTGCGGAGAATAGCAGCCTGAATAGCATCCAGACGAGAATTGTAACCGACAAGATAGTTATAATACTTGCTTTCGCCCAGCGGCATGCCATCCGGAAAGTTCATATTCTTACTTTCGTATTCTCTCTTGAGGGTCAGAAGACCGTCTTTGCCTGATCCATGGACTTTCAGCGAACGGCAAGCACGAGCTACTTCCTCATTATCGGTAAGAATCATACCGCCATCACCGTCACAGCCTAAATTCTTAGTGGGGAAAAAGGAAAAACATGATACATCTCCGAGAGTATTGCTTCTTTCTCCTTTATATTTCGTTCCGGCCGACTGTGCACAATCTGCGATTAAATACAAATCATATTTTTTGCATATAGCACGCAGAGCATCCATATCACAGCTTTGACCATAAAAATGAACAGGGAGTATTGCTTTTGTTTTTTTCGTTATTGCCGCTTCTACCAAATCAGGATTCATGCAATATGTATCTGGGCAAACATCAACAAATACAGGTACAGCGCCGACAGCAGCAATGCTTTCAGCAGTTGCAAAAAATGTCCACGAAACAGTAATTACCTCATCGCCTTCTCCGATATTCAAGGCGCGAAGTGCCAATACTAAAGCATCGGTTCCGTTACCGCAGGAAATACCGTACTTTGCTCCTTCATAGGCTGCAAATTCTTCTTCAAAGGCTTTCACCTCTGCTCCGCCTATATATCCACCACTACGAAGAACGTTGATTGCTGCTTCTTCATATTCTGCTGCATGTGTTTCATGCTGACGTTTTACATTCATAAGCTGAATTTCCATTTTCTTCTTTCCTTCCCAACATAATAATGTAACTCAACCAATTATTGCTCAACCGGTCGAATAATATCTTCCTCATCCGCAAAATATTTTTTTCCGCATGAAATACATTTAAGGTTTGTATCAAGCTTACAACCACATTTGCATACATAAGCATATTTTCTGGCAGGATTCCCAACAACCATAGTATAAGGGGGCACCAACTTTGTAACTACTGAACCTGCTCCGATAAATGCATATTCTCCGATATCATGTCCGCAAACAATAGTTGCATTCGCCCCGATAGTCGCGCCATGTTTTATAATAGTTTTCTTGAACTCCGATTTTCTTTCAATGAAGCTTCTTGGATTAGCAACGTTAGTGAATACAGCATTTGGTCCGATAAATACATCATCTTCACAAATCAATCCTGTGTACAGTGCAACATTATTTTTTACCTTTACATTATTCCCAAGAACAACACCAGATTCAATGAAAGCATTTTCGCCTATGTTGCATTTTTTGCCGACTTTGGCTCCATTCATAATATGGCACCAATGCCATATACGGGTTCCCTCACCTATACAAGCACCATCATCGACCAATGCTGTGGGATGTACAAAATAATTATCACTCATATCAAATCCCCTATTATCCTTTCTACTTGCTTGGCAAGCACTTTATAATCATATATGCTAGCCATTTTTTCTGAATTTTTACAATACTGCTCGTATTCATCTTTTGGCATTTCAGAAAACCTTATTATTTGATCTGCCACTTTGTTGAAATCAGGATTACTTCCCAATTCAACCCCACAGCCATTACCTTCTACCATAGAATCGGATAATGTTGCGAGAAGAATAATAGGCTTTTGACCGGCATAATAGTCAAACAATTTATTAAATGACGCTCCATATCGGTCAGTCGAACTTCCGTTTCCTGAACCTATAAATAGATCAGCTCTTCTGGATATTCCAGGGATATATTTCTTATCAACAAATCCCTTCAATACGATATTGTCGAGTCCTTCCTCATCCAAAACCTTTTGCATTTCATCCATCTTATTGCCTGTACCCCAAAGTAAGAGCTTTATATTGTTTTTTCCTCGTCTTTTCAGTTCTCTTGCCGTATCAATATACAAAGGCATATTATTCATAAACCGAATAGCACCAAAATACACAACCTTAAAAATTCCGGGATCAGATAGATCATCGTCTTCTATTACATTTTTCTCTGCATTAAGGTCAAATTCATCTTTATCGACTCCATTATTGATGTAATAAACACTCTCAAGATTTATTTTTCCTCCATGATCCTTATCCCAGCCCATATCCTTAATATATTGCTGTCCTCCACTCATCGTAAAAACCAAAGCATCAGACTTATAATATACATTTTTCATAAAAGCTCTTGCAAGTTTTGCAATTATTCCGTTCTCCTTAAAGGTACCCTTTGTAACGAATCCCTCAGGGACGATATCCCTTGTTTCCGAAATACATTTTATTCCGTATTTTTTTGCGAGTTTCGTTCCCAGCAGCAATGCTGTTGGATACATAGTGGAAGCATATATTATATCAGGTTTCCCATATTTGCGTTCAATCTGTTTTGCAACAGAAAACATTTTAAAGTAGAAAGAAGTTATGTTAAAAATCCTATTAATGTCATTCTTCTTGTAATGATGAGATTTAACATAAAAGAATTTGACTCCGCTTTTTTCTCTTTCGATATAGTCTTCTTTTCCTGTATCTATTCTCTTTCCAGCATGATGAAGCTCATTGCACGCAAAGACATACGGCTCATAGCCATCCGCTGCGAGATACTTACTTATTACGAAATGACGCGTATGAGGTCCATCCTCGGGAAGATAAGAATTCTGATTAATTATCCAGATTTTCTTTGCCATATTTATATACCCACTCTTGTTTAGTATGTTTAATTTGTTATTGTAATGCAATATTTATTATCAATTTATCAATCTCGCCTGAACAAATCCCTGGTATAAACCTTTTCCTGGACATCATCCAAACAGCTATCATATCTGTTAGCAATAATCGCCTGAGAAAGCTCTTTAAACTTCTCAAGGTCATTAATTATCTTACTTCCGAAGAATGTACTTCCATTCTCAAGCGTAGGCTCATATATTATCACGGTAGCCCCCTTTGCCTTAATGCGTTTCATAACACCCTGAATGGAACTCTGGCGGAAATTATCGGAATTAGACTTCATTGTCAGGCGATACACACCAATTACACATTGTTTTTCTATTTCTGCACTATAATCCCCGCGATTGTAATAATCGTAATAGCCTGCAATTCTCAGAACACGGTCAGCTATAAAATCTTTTCTTGTTCTGTTACTCTCAACGATCGCTTCAATCAAATTCTGCGGAACATCCTGATAGTTAGCAAGCAACTGTTTTGTATCTTTAGGCAGACAATAGCCACCATAACCAAATGACGGATTGTTATAATGGGTACCGATTCTGGGATCAAGACAAACACCATTGATGATCTGCTGAGTGTCAAGACCTTTCATTTCTGCATATGTGTCAAGCTCGTTAAAGTAGCTTACACGCAGTGCAAGATATGTGTTCGCAAAAAGCTTAACTGCCTCTGCCTCTGTATATCCCATGAACAGAGTTTCGATATCTTCTTTTATAGCGCCCTCCTGAAGAAGCTTTGCAAAAGTGTGCGCTGCTCCAACAAGCTTTTCATCATCCATATCCGTGCCGACGATAATTCGACTGGGATAGAGGTTATCATAAAGCGCCTTTGACTCTCTCAAAAATTCAGGGCTGAATATGATATTTCTGCTACCGGTCTTGTTTCTTATCGACTCAGTATATCCAACCGGAATTGTGGACTTGATGACCATAATCGCTTCAGGGTTATGCTGCATAACCAGTTTTATAACAGTTTCAACAGCAGATGTATCAAAATGCTGTGTTTTACTGTCATAGTTCGTAGGAGCTGCAATAACAACAAATTCAGCGTCCTTATATGCTGTTTCAGCGTCCAATGTAGCCGTCAGATCAAGATCCTTTTCAGCAAGATACTTTTCAATATACTCATCCTGTATAGGTGATTTCTTCTGATTTATCAGTTCAACCTTTTCAGGAATAATATCGACTGCATACACCTTATTGTGCTGTGAAAGCAATGTTGCAATCGACAAACCGACATATCCTGTTCCGGCTACCGCAATCGTCTGTTTACTGTTCATCTTTTCCATTACCCTTTCTTTATAAAATGGTATTATTACACATTGCCCTTTTTCATAAAGAAGCAGTATCTAAATAATACTACTTTACGCAAATTATGTATTTATCGAATTGTTATCAATAACCTGCACCCAAATGCACCCGATTTTTTGTTTCGTGTAATTGTATCATTATCACCGTTCAGGCAGTAGGAGTTGCAATAATAACAAGCTCTGCATTTCCATAAGCAGCAGCTTTATCTGTAGTAGTATGCATATTCAGTTTTCTTTCACCTGCATTTGCTTCACTAAAGAAACGCTCGATTTCATCATCCTGAATCGGACTGATAAACTTATTGAGCTTATCTGCCTTAGCATCAGTAGTGGTAATTGCTGTTACTCATGATTCTGTGCTAGAAGAACTGCTAAGGAAAGACCTACATATCCTACTCCCGCGACCGTAATTTTCATTTCAACTTCCTCCAAATAACTTACAACTAAAATTTCTTGTATCACTCAGTAAACCTCAACGTACCATATTAAAAAAATATGCTTGACTTAAAACAAAAACTTTCTATGTGTACTCTGACAGACTATGTAATATCAAAAAAAAATGAGAGTGAACCCACAAGCACTTCACTCCCAACCTAATCCATCTCAACAAAAAAATCACAATAACTGCGAAAAAATGCCATAGAAAATAAGTCTTATAATTCTGCAAAAGCATAAAAACAGCAAAAATACCAAATCCAAAAAGCCATGTATCAAAGGTTCAACCCTCTTTCAACATGATTACCACTATATTATCAGCATAAAATATCAAGTGTCTAAGCCATCTCCTGAAACATACTTAGCTTACCATTGTTTAATTAAAAAGTCAATATGCTAATTGGATATTATTTACCATGGGAAATCGAAATATTTTGTTATAATAACATAACAAGTTTATGCCGATTATCTGTGCTTTTAAACAACATTTGACAAAGTCTGGATTAATATAAACATTTGTGACTTTCTTTGTAACAGTCCGGCTTCGACATACCATCACCATGCGTTAATTTCACAAATATACCTTTCTGATGTGTATTTATGCATTAAATAATTGCTGAATAATGGAACTGTTCGATAAAACTGTTGAAGATATTAATGCATCGGCTGCTGAGCCCTGGGAGCAGGTGTGGATATCAAAGGGATTTGCTGTTTTCAATCCATCTGAGGACAAAACAGCTGCTGAGGTTATGAAGCGTGCGGATAAGCTCATGTGTGAGAACAAACGTGAAAGGAAAAACCGCCAGAAAACCGAACGGAACTTCCCCTCGAATGGCGGCTCATGATTCGTGTTTCTAAATTATCAGTATTTCCCAATACTTTTCCCTGGTTGTTTCATTATTTATAATGTAATTTTTCAAATTCAAATCTTATTCTAGACAAGAAACCGGCTGCCCGTTTATAAGCAGCCGGTTTTGTCGGTTTATTTTACTGTAACCTTGAAGGTTTTTTCAGAGCTTGCTCCGTTGCTGTCGGTTACGGTACATTTTATGTCAAAGACGCCAGTATTTTTGGGTTTGAAGGTGCCGAAGTTTACTCCGGTTGCCATCTCTGACCATTTTGACGAGGATTCTTTCTTGTAAAGGAAGCTGTAGGTGTAATCGCCGCTGCCGCCGGATGCTGCGCCTGTTACGGTTATTCTTGTTCCGGCTGTAACCTCTGTAGCGTTGATTGTGGATTTGTTTACAGGGTTTGCAGATGTGTCGTTCGTGATGCAAAGATCATACTTCTTGCTTACAAGATTATTCTCGCTGTCTATTATGTCAATCTTGATGTTGAAATCTCCCTCGGATTTCGGAGTGAATGCAACGCATGTTGTTTCTCCGAATTCTGCGCCGAGAATCTTCCATGCTTTTGCGGTGGTGCGCTTGTAGTAGTAAGCATATCTGTATCCGCTGCTGCCGGTTGCTGCGCCTGTCATGAAGATGCGCGTTCCGGGTACTGCCCTTGTTGTGCTTATGGTGGATTTGTTTTCGAATGCGGTGGATGCACCGTCAACAATGCTTACTGCCTTTGATATTTCGTCTGTATTTCCGCTGCCGTCGGTTGCAAGAATCCTGATATCAAAATCTGCTATATCCTTCGGAGTAAAGAATACTGTTGTACCTGCCTTAGCTTTTTCGACAAGCGTTACCCAGCGCTTCGCTGTTTTACGCTTGTAATAATAGTTGAAGCTGTAGTTTCCGTCTCCGCCAGTAGCCGATCCGGTCATGTAAATTCTTGAGCCGAGGGAAAGCTTTCCTGCATTTACCGTAGAGGTATTTTCAAGAGGCTGGGAAACTTTTTCTGCCGTTACGGTGAATATCTTTTCAGCGGAGCTGCTGACATCACTTACTATAGCTTTGATCTGATAGTTGCCTGCTTCATACGGAATGAATTCTTTCGAAGCGCCCGTTCCGAGATATGTCCATTCCTCGTTGCCGTCCATGCAGTACCAGTATGCATAGCTGTAATTGCCATTGCCGCCGCTTGCTGCACCGGTGATCGTAACAGATTCGCCAACATTAACATTGGTTGCGCTTATCGTAGATTCGTTTGCAAGGGGGATCACAGGCTCCGGCTTTTCCCCGAATGTTACTGTGACCTTGCTGTTTGCCTGATCGTATTCGATCTCGACCTTTTTGCCTGCGGAAAGTCCGTATACAGTAACGCTCTTTCCTCTTGAACTTGCTGTTGTCAGATCATAAGTAGCACTTACGCCTTCTTCATATGTCAGTTTTATGCTTTCCGGCACGCAAATGTATTTGCCTGTTGTCTTGTTGTAAATGCTGAAGCTGAGGTTTTCTGAACTTTTAGCTGTAAATGTATATCTGTATTTTCCGTCCTCGCCTGCTGTGAACTTTGTGTCAAAATTTGCCCAGTCATGCTCATTTGCAATGTAATAATTCAGGTATACGCTGTCAGTGGGTGTGGGATCCGGTCCGGGTTCGTCGCCGGAATTATATGACCAGTTTCCTACTGTGCATTTGCCGCTTTCCGTGCCGCTGATATAGAATGCGTTCTTTTCGTATTCGCAAAGAGAGATATCTACAGTCTGTGTTCCGGCGGAACCGGAATTGAAGATAACGTTCGCAAATTCACCGGCTTTGTTGAAGCTGACAGCATAGATATCCTCATTTGAGGAATTTGTTCCTACCTTGCTGAGCTTGACGCCCGGCCATTCTGCATTCTTGCTTGAGCCTGTCCATGCGTACGCATATACGGAGCTCCATTTCTTGTTGTTGGTGAAGTAGTATGTCTGCCTGAGCGGATATACTGCAAGACCGCCGGTGTGCTTTCCGAGATCTGCTATGCGGCTGTTGAATTCATCAAGTACAGCCTTGTCGAATGTTGTCGCATTTCTGTATTCATAGTAAAGCTTTTTCAGGTTCTGATAAGCGTCATATGATGCATAGGTGTATTTTGACGAAAGGATGGAGGAGACATTCGTGAGCATTTCGGTCGCACTGACTGTTTCTCCGGTCATTGTTATGGTCTTTTCGGTATTGATTATCTGAGATGCATCTGTTCTTGAGCCCTCCATGATATAGCTATACTGGGGGAATATCTTGTCTTCTGTTACGCTCAGTCCGTTGAATACTATCTCGTTTTCAAATACCTGAACATGATAGCCCTGACAGCTGTCGCAGTCACCGTTGGAATAAGTCAGACTGCCGGGATCGTCCGGATCCGGGAAGGTCGAACCTGCAAGAGCCGGTGTATGGATCATGTTCGCAGCTTTTTGGTTATTAGCATTTTCGCCATTATCGAAATAGTTGTAATCCATCGTAAAGTCTTCGTGTGTATGACCCGAAAGGAAGGTGATATCCGGATAATCTATGAGCATCTGCTTGAATTGTGCGTTATGAGTCTTGTCCGGATCCATAAGTCCGCCGTAATATGGGTTGGACATTCTGTCGCCGGCTCCGAAGCCTCTGACAGGGGCATGTTCGACGAGGAAAATATTCCTGCTGCCATAATACTGATTAATGATAGATTTTGCCCAGTTTATCTGTGCCGTAGAAAAGACATCATCATTATTCGGTTCTCCTTTTTCCAGTGCCATGAAGAGGAAGATATCTCCCGTCTTTTTCTCTACCATGCAGAAATACGGCGTGGAGCTGTCCGAGCCGTCTGTTCCAGTAGCCTTTACGTATTTTTCGTTACCATAACCGGCGTAATTACTTTCATCTTGCTTGAAATCATGGTTCCCGTTTGATTCCCATACAGGATTAACAAAATCACTCTGACTGAGTATACTCTCATAGGCCTGCCATTCCTGACTGAGGCTGTTACCTGTAGCTATGTCGCCGGAAATCACGATATAGTCTGCACCTCTGTCAGTGCTGACACCAAGAGCATTTCTCAGATTTGTTTTTGATCTTTTCCAATATAAGTTACTGCCGCTGCGTGTATCGATATGCAGATCGGAATAAACGCTGAAGGAGTAGAGCTCGTTGCCGCTGACAGCGTGGGAAAGAAGCTTGTCCTCAGGTATGGTAAAAACAGAATATGCTTCATCCGTGTAAAGCGAATCTGTGGTAGCGATGACCTTTGTTGCGCCTGCCGGGATAGCTGTGTGATATCCGAGTGTTACGGATCCGCTCTTTCCGGCACTGAGTTTCAGTTCTCCGATCGGATAATATCCGTCGAGAGCCTTTTTATTATTTGCCCAGTAGAGCTTATATGTACCTGCTGCGTCTGCACTGAGTGTGATCTTACCCTGTGCATAGCCTGCTTTACTACTGCTGAAATTATATGTAATTTTTCCGTTGTCTTCTACGTAAGAGGGGCTGTACGGATTTTTACTGCATAGCAGGTCATATGAGGAATTCTGATTAATAAGACCTTCACTGTTCTGTGACAGCATTATTATTCTGATATATTGATCAGGATATGGAATTGACGGTGTTACAAGGCACATATATGCATATACTGTCTCGTCCCCCGATGATGTTCCCAGAAATGCCAGCGGCTCTATGCTGGCACCACCCATGCCGTCAAAGTAATTATGGAATACTTCGTTTGCCTTTCCGGTCAGGATACAGGAAGTCTGATCAGAGTATAATTCTACTCCGCCGCATGGTGGATAATCCGGAGGATCGATGGTATTGTTATGCGAATAATCATTGAGATTGAAATCCTTTACGGAAGATATGGAGCAGGTACTTTCATCTCTCTGGTATACGACCACCTTTTTGAGGTCAGAACCCTGACGGCAGATATAATAATAATTTGTTCCTGCTACAGTCTGTACACCGTAGCATGCGAGAGGAACAAGCGTCTCCCCTGAATAGGATGCCGCTGCCAATTCAAAAACTGTCTTTGCAGTTCTCTGAACTGAGCCCTGCGTGTTGGTGCTGACGGTATTCCAGCCGTCAAAAGACGATGCGTAGACGACAGGGAATGCTGCCTGCGCCGCAGGGATGATCATCGCCGCGGAAAGCATTACGGCGAAGATGCGTGAGGTGGTTCTTTTTGATTCCATAGTACCATCCTTTCGTTATTTTGCGCAAATAGCTTACCGGCAATTTGTGCAAATGACACAAAAACACGTCCGATATTTTGATATTATTATATCATTATAATAAACAATAGTAAACTAAAAATATTCACAAGATTATTCAATAATCAAAAATAAGTTTGTTTAATATTACTAGCAAAGCAGTGAATTTATTAAACCCTATGAGCCAACCCTGCCTGAATAGATGTTTAACTGTTTGAAAAAATGGTTAAACCTGAAAATAATGTTTGACAAAGTGAAATTAAAATGCTATACTTGTAGCATAAAGTTTGCCGGACCAATAAATGGCAAACGGGAAAGGAGCACGAATATGATTTATTATACAGAGGTAATTTTCTGCTAACTGAATATTGGCACGTATTTTAGCCGGGGAGATACTGCCCCCTCCTGTTGTCGTGCCGTTTAAGGAACCTTTTGTGATTTTTGACTGATTTCAGCACACTCGGAAAGGGTGTGCTTTTTATATTTTTTCAGCCGCAGAAATCCCAATGGGGTTGCTTTCTGCGGCATTTTTGTGTCCAATTTCAGTTAGCGGACGAACACATTTAATAACTGAATTTGGAGGAAAAAACAATGAATATCAAAGATTACGGATTTAATTATGACGCACATTCTGATAGCATAAGCGGTACTCCCGCACGTATAACCGCCGTTCATAAAGGTCGCTTCGGCATTGTGTCCGACTTTGGCGAGGGCTTTGCTCAGCTTAAGGGCAAGCAGTATTATTTCGAGGGTGAAACCTTCCCCACCGTCGGCGACTTTGTACTGATTGATTACAACAAGGACGGCGACAGCAGGATTATTAAAACTATGCCGCGCAAAACCTACTTTTCGCGCCGTGATCCGGACAAAGGCAGAGGCGAGCAGGCAGTTGCCGCAAATTTCGATTATGTCTTCATAATGCAGTCACTGAACCACGACTTCAATTCCAAACGAATGGAACGATACCTTACAGCCGCACGTCAGTCGAAAGCCGAGCCTGTTATCGTACTCACAAAGGCTGATCTTACTGACGATTATCTTCCCTATATTCTTGAAGCGGGCAGCGTCGCGGAGGGTGTGAGAATCTGCATTGTCAGTGCCAAAACCGGATATGGGATGAACGAGCTGTCACCGTATCTGCAAAAGGGAAAAACGCTTGTGTTCATGGGGTCGTCGGGAGTCGGCAAATCGAGCCTTGTCAATGCCCTTGCAGGAAAGGAAATAATGGACGTAAACGGTATCCGCGAGGACGACAGCAAGGGCAGGCACACCACTACCCACCGCGAGCTGATAATGCTAAAAAACGGCGTAATGATTATTGACACCCCGGGCATGCGCGAGCTTGGTATGTGGGATGTCAGCGAGGGTCTGGGCGACGCTTTTTCAGAAATAGAAGATCTTGCACAGAGATGCAGATTCCGCGATTGCAAACACGAGACCGAACCGGGCTGTGCAGTGATTGAAGCCATCAGAAACGGCGGGCTTGACGAAAGCCGGCTTGAAAGCTACCGGAAAATAAAGGCAGAAGCTAAATACAGCGGCGATTCAGCAGAATACCGCAGACAGAAGGAGCAGTTCTTCAAATCTGTTGTGATAGGCGAAAGAAAGAAGAAAAAGGATTTGTATTGAGATCAGGAGCAGCAAAAAGGAGGCAACCATGGTAGAACTAAGACCAATAACAGAGGATAACTTTATTGACGCTTTTGCTCTCAAGCTTGCATCGGGGCAGGAAAAATTTGTTTCTCACCCGATACGAAGCCTTGCACAGGCTTATATATACAGAGATCAATGTCAGCCATCCGGAATATTTGCTGACGGAAAAATGGTAGGATATGTTATGGTGATTTATGACTATGACATTCAGGAGTATGATATCTGGCACATGCTGATAGATGCATCAGTGCAGGGGCAAGGCTTCGGGAGTGCTGCCTTGGATAAGGTTATCGACTATATCAGGACAAAGCCTTTCGGCAGTTCCGACAGAGTTGCCCTGACCTGCAACAAAAACAATATTGCCGCAAGAAAGCTGTATGAAAGAAAGGGCTTTGCGGAAACAGGTGTAGAGGATGAGGACGAAAAAGAGTTTGTACTGATGCTGAAGTGCATCTTATAAACTACCAAAAAGGAAAAGAGGGATACAAAAATGATATATGCAGAACACCTCAGGAAAGAATTCAAGAAAACCGTCAAGGAACCCGGACTGAAAGGAAGCTTCAAGGCTCTTTTCAAGCCAAAGAAAGAGATAGTGGTTGCGGCTTCCGATATCAGCTTTCACGTTCCGAAAGGCGAAATACTGGGCTTCATCGGCCCGAACGGTGCCGGAAAGTCTACAGTAATAAAAATGCTGACGGGCATTCTCACGCCTACAAGCGGACAGTGCCGGATCAACGGAAAAATACCGCAGAATGACAGAAAAAAATATGTCAAAGAAATAGGCGCAGTGTTCGGTCAGAGAACACAGCTTTGGTGGGATCTCCCGCTGCAGGAAACATATAACGTACTCAAAGAAATATATGAAGTGGATGACGAAAAATTCAAAAAGCGCATGGCTTTTCTGAATGAGGTTCTTGAGCTTGAAAAATTCATCAAATCTCCTGTAAGAACACTTTCTCTCGGTCAGAGAATGAGGGCGGATATTGCTGCTTCAATGCTGCACAGCCCGAAGGTGCTGTTTCTTGATGAGCCGACAATCGGCCTTGATGTCGTAGTCAAGGATAACATCCGTCAGGCTATCATGAAAATAAACAAGGAAGAGCAAACAACAGTTATTCTTACAACTCACGATATCAGCGATATAGAACTGCTTTGCGACAGGATCGTAATGATCGATAAGGGCAAAAATGTCTATGACGGTTCACTACAGAAACTGCGCGAAAACTTCGGTCAGACAAGAGAGCTTGTATTTGAAACGGATAATTCCGCAAATCTTACGGAAGAACTTTTCAGAAAGGGACTGAAGCTCGATGAGTGCGACCTTGTCTTTGAAAATAAAAAGAACAACTACAAGATAAGATTCAACAGTGCAAAGATCCCTGTCGGCGAAATGCTCAGCTATACCCTTTCACTTACGAAAGTTAAGGATATTTCCGTAAAGGATGCTGATATTGAGGAGATCATCCGAAACCTCTACAGACAGGGAGGCGCATCCGATGAATAAGATTATAAGACGTTATGTACCATTCATGAAAGCAGGAGTACAAAACCTTGTCGTTTACAGACTGAATTTTTTGGGCTTTGTTATCGGAGGACTTATCTACTGCTTTGTAATGTTCTATTTGTGGAAGGCAGTGTTTGAATCAAACGGTGGAGGAATGTTCCTCGGCTTTTCAATGACTGATATGGTGGTTTATCTGTTTTTGTCAAATACCACCAGCCAGCTGATATTCAGCGGTGTAAGTAATGAAATAGGCGAAGAAATCCGGGACGGAAGTATCACCATGAGACTTCTGAAACCCGTTAACACTGATCTCAGCTATATGTTCAACGAGCTCGGAACAGCGCTTATGAAGGTAGTTGTGCTGCTGATTCCGGTTCTTGCAGGTCTTGAAATATACAGATTCTGCATGACGGGAACAGTTGTGTTCAGTGCAGTCAATTTTCTGCTGTATCTTATCAGCTCCGTTCTTGCATACATAATATCGTTCAGGGTGAATCTGTGCTTCGGATTCATCGCATTCTATGTAAAGAATCTGTGGGGCATAGGTATTCTGAAAAACAGTATAATCGGCTTTTTATCAGGTTCACTGATACCGCTCGCATTTATGCCCGACGGACTGAGGGTGTGCCTGGAATATCTGCCCTTTGCCTCAATGAGCTATACTCCCGTTATGCTGTACATGGGAAAATACGGAACCTACGAAATACTTTTCCGTATCGGAATTCAGGTAGTATGGGCTGTTTTGCTGTACGGTCTTTCAAAGCTCATTTGGTTCGGCGCAATAAAAAAGCTTTGCATACAAGGGGGTTGACATAATGAAACGCATATTGAAAATATACACCCTGCTTGCGGCTCAGAACCTTAAACGACTTATGGAATACAGAGCCGACTTTCTCACGGGAGCTGTAAGCTTTCTTATTGATCAGGCAATAGGAATTGCTTTCATATTTATAATTTTCACACAAATACCGCAGCTTGCAGGTTTTACTTTCCCGCAGATACTGTTCATATACGGCTTATCTCAGATACCCAAGGGACTGGATCATCTGCTGACAGACAACCTGTGGTGTGTAGGATATTTCATTGTACGAAAGGGAGATTTTGACAAATATCTGATCAGACCTATTAATCCGTTATTTCATGTAATCGCCGAAACCTTTCAGGTCGATGCAATTGGCGAGCTTATTGTGGGAATCGGACTTCTGATATATGCTGCTCCTGATGCTGAGCTGCATTTATCAGTGTGGACAGTTCTTTTGTCAGTCATTGCAGTTCCGTTCGCAGCAATGATATATACCTCGCTGAAGATAATGACATCAGCACTTGCTTTCTGGATAAAGAGCAGCGGCTTTATTATTCAGATGGTCTACGGAATGAATGAGTTTTCAAAATATCCCACAACCATATACAGCCTTCCGGTAAGAATATTTGTAACATACATAATTCCGTTTGCATTTACCGGATATTATCTTTCACTATATCTTCTTACGGGGGAAAACCCGTTGTTCAATATAGGCGGTGTAATTCTGGTATCATCTGTATTGTTTGTTATTTCTGTTCTTATCTGGAATAAGGGCATTTCGGCATACGAAAGTGCCGGAGCATAGTAAACGAAAAATAATAAAAGGAGGTGCGAAAAAATGATCGACAAGAATTTCAGAGGAAATGCGTATGTTGTAAAGGGCGATCAGGTTTTATGCGAATATGTATCAGGTTTTGCAGATCTTCCGAATGAGATACCGAATACCATCGAAACCAGATTCGCCAGTGCATCCGCTGGAAAGAAATGCGCAGCATCAGAAAAAATTCGGGGATATAATTCATAAGGAGCAGGGATGCTGAAATGGATATAGTATTATACGTTCACGGCAGGGGCGGCAATGCTGATGAAGCAGAACACTATAAACCGCTTTTTCCTTCGTGTGAAGTAATCGGTCTTGATTATATGAGCACTACGCCGTGGGATGCAGGAGAGGAAATCAGCCAAGCAGTCCGAAGGATGAGCACGCGATGTAAAAGAATATATCTTGTCGCAAACAGTATCGGCGCATTCTTCTGTATGAATGCAGATATCGGAAAATATATCGACCATGCATGGTTCATTTCACCTGTCGTTGATATGGAAAAGCTTATTACCGGCATGATAAATCTTGCCGGTGTCACAGAATCAGAATTAGAGAAAAAGCAAACTATCAGAACGGACTTCGGAGAGGAACTTTCGTGGGAATACCTTTGCTATGTGCGCAGACACCCTGTCGAATGGGATGTTCCGACTGATATTCTTTATGGCAGTAAGGATAATCTGACTTCCATAAAAACGATAACCGACTTTTCCGCAGCACACAATGCAAGACTTACCGTTATGGAAAACGGAGAGCATTGGTTTCATACAGAGCAGCAGATGCTTTTTCTTGATAACTGGATAAAAAACGATCAATAAAGCCGTAAGGCACAAAAAAGGATTCTCACCACGGAATCAGACCGGAGGTGAGGAACGTTTATCAGTTACAGACTGACATCAGAAAGCAGACAACTCCATGATAAAGCTATTTTTTTACGCTGACCTGAATATTACAGCGACCGCATATTTCATCCTGTTCGTATTCCATCACATTTAAGTATTATTATCAACGGTTATTACAGCAGAATTTTTAGTTGAACTCAATACCTGCTTATGTTAAAATATATGTAAATCAAGGTCTTGCAAACAGTCATTGAATTAATGGAGACATCGATTATGAAACAATTATTTTTGACAAGTTCACCATTTACTCAGCCGGGTAAGGCATTGAACGACCGCAATAAATTCGTGGAGAGATTATCCGCATGCAGCAGGCGCAAAGCATTGATGATTACTTCCGATCCGTCTGACACTGGATTTACGGAAGAATTCTCTGGCGCCATTCGTTTTACAATGGAGCTGTCCGGGATTGTATTTGACGATTATTCGGTGCTGGACGGCAGAAATAAGGAACATGCGGATGAGCTTGTCAGAGCAAGTGATTTTATAATACTGGCAGGAGGTCATACACCTACCCAGAATGCATTCTTTAATGAAATCGGACTGCGTGAAAGCATGAAGGATTTTGACGGAACTGTTTTCGGCATAAGCGCAGGAAGCATGAACTGTGCGGACGTGGTATATGCCCAGCCCGAGGATGAGGGTGAAACGGAAGATCCGGCATTTGTCAAATTTCTTTCCGGGCTGAATCTGACAAAAGCTATGCTTATCCCCCATTATCAGGACATTAAAGACCGTATTCTGGACGGAAAGAAGCTTTTCGAGGAGGTCACTTATCCTGACAGTATCGGAAGACAGTTTATTGCCATATGTGACGGAAGCTATCTCTACAGCGACGGCATTACCGAGAAAATATGCGGAGAAGCCTACCTCATAAAGGACGGCAGTATAAGAAAAATATGCGATGCAGGACAAGAATACACCATCTGACACAAAAACATAAAGGAGAATAACTAATGAGTGATAGAGAAAAGAATCCAGACATGGAAGAAATGATAAAAAACTCAGCAAAATATCCTGAGCGCGCTTCCGATGACAGCAACCGCAGTCCTTTTGAAGGTGTTTATGCCGGTCCGCAGATGCCCGTTGCCATGTTGACCTATGCCGGACCTCAGTTCATGAACAACAATATTGGTATAAGCCAGGGTTCTCCGTTTGCTCCCGCTCCGACTATGCAGCAACAATTGCAATCTGTGAATAAGACAGTCGGCCCCGACAAGAAAATCTGCGACAAATGCGGCAGTACTGTCGCAAAGGAATCTAATTTCTGCCCGGAATGCGGAAGTAAGTTTGACATGACAACAACTGATAAAGCAGAAAACGAGAATAACTAATGAAATACTGTCTTACAAGATGCGTCTGGGAAATTACCCTTGCATGCTGCTTTGAATGCAGATACTGCGGCTCCCGTGCAGGACGCGCAAGAGAAAACGAGCTTACCACCGATGAATGCCTTAAGGTTGCTGATGAGCTTATTGCGCTTGGATGCAAAAGAGTTTCCATGATCGGCGGAGAAGTCTTCATGCGGCGCGACTGGAGTGAAATAGTCAGGCACCTGACAGGAGGCGGAATCGCCGTCAACATCATCACAAACGGGTTCCTTTTCAACGACCGGATATTAAGTGATCTTTGCAATTCCGGTATTGAATCGGTTTCCGTTTCAATAGACGGTCCGCGGGAAATACACGATAAATACAGACAGCCCGGCAGCTTTGACCGGGCCATTCGTGCTGTATCCGTTCTGACCGGAGCCGGTATTCCCACAAGTATTATCTCGACCCTGCACAGTGAAAATGCAATTCAGCTTGAAAGTATGCTTGAAATTATCAGGCAGTACAGCATTTATGCATGGCAGCTTCAGGCATGCTCTCCTATGGGGAACGCTTCGCAAGGCTCACTCGATCACAGGTTCGATTTTCTTAGCGTAATGGATTTCATAGATAAAAATGCGGACACTGTTCCTTTTTCAATCGGCATGGCGGACAATATCGGCTACTTTACAGAGGCAGACGGCAGACTGCGCGGCAACCGCAGCGGTACGGCTGTTTTCAGGGGCTGCCTTGCCGGAATATCCAGCATAGGAATAGACAGCGTCGGAAATATCCGCGGATGCGAATCAATGTATGACGAGCGCTTCATCGAGGGCAATTTAAGGGAGCAGTCTTTGCGCAGCATATGGGAAAATCCCGATAATTTTGATTATAACAGAAAATTCACCGCAGAGCTTCTCTCCGGCAAATGTGCAGAGTGCTCATTCGGAGAATACTGCGCAGGGGGCTGCCGGTCGTATAATTACTTTGTGCACGGCAAGCTTTATGAATCGCCGTACTGTGTTCAGTCAGGCGGCAATATAATAAAACCGGAATTGCGGGGCAGAAAAACATGGAATTCAACGAAAAGCTGCAGAAACTGAGGACAAAAGAAAACCTGACGCAGGAGGAGCTTGCCGAAAAGCTCTATGTTTCCCGAGCTGCAATATCAAAATGGGAATCAGGAAGAGGATATCCGAGCATTGATTCGCTGAAGGCTATAGCCAAATACTTTAATGTGACGATTGACGAACTTATCGGCACAGAGGAAATCGTAGACCTTGCCGAGCAGGATATCAAGGATTCCAATAAAAAATATACAACCCTGATCTGCGGAATACTGGATTGCCTTGCGGTGCTGTTGCTTTTTCTTCCGGTTTTCGGAAACGGCGGTACAGCAGAAACGCAATCCGTCACACTGTTTGCACTGACGGGTATCAGCGTATGGCTGAAAATTACATTCATTACAGTCACCATATTAAGCATATTAAACGGATTCAGCACAGTAGTAGTCAGTAGTTTTGACAGACCGCGTTGGAAACGGACTCTCCTTTTGACAGGAACTGCATTATCGGTCATAGGTACTATCCTTTTTATTTTAGCAAGGCAGCCATATGCAGGGGTATTATTTCTCTGGATACTCGTAATCAAAGGGATTTTAGTGATAAAAAACAAATGATACGAAGCGTATCACCGATGAAATCGAGCGTTTCTTGAGATATTATCCGAGAAAACATATAATAAAGCTGACCCCGGGAACAGAAAATACGAAAGGACGATTCTCATGAAAAACAAAGTGAAATTTCTTATCTCAGGTGTAAGCGCAATACTGTTTGCGCTGCTGATTGCGGTACTGCGTCTTGTCGATGTCGCGCCCGCAGGACCACAAGGGACAAGCATCGGACTGTCACACCTGAACAAATCTGTCGCAAATCTGACCGGAGTTAATATGCTCTGGTACGATATCACCGACTGGCTTGGCGTTGCAGCAATTCTCACAGCATTTGTATTCACTATAGTCGGACTGGTACAGCTGATAAAAAGGAAAAGCCTTCTGAAGGTGGATGGTGAACTGCTTTGGCTCGGCGGACTTTATCTTCTGGTTATCGGAATATACATACTGTTTGAAAACGTTATTATAAACTACAGACCTATTATTATGCCCGGATGCACAAATCCTGAGGCTTCCTTCCCGTCGTCACATACTATGATCGTATGCGTTATCATGGGCAGCGCAATTATGCTGATCGGCAGATATATTAAGAAAAAGCCGCTGTGCAGTGGGCTGCAGATTATCTGCACGGCCATAATCGCTGTTACTGTTGTCGGAAGGCTTATTTCCGGTGTTCACTGGTTCACTGATATAATGGGCGGAATACTGATAAGCTCCGCTTTGCTTGCATTATACTCCGGGATAACACAGAAAACCGACAAATAAAGAATAATAAGGATCCATTCCTGCGGATTGTAAGTTTTGCCGGAATGGATCCCTTTTTCATGCCGCAAAAAAGCAGACCATCCTATGAAGGCCTGCTTTTTTGCGGTAACATTATATTGTGGAGTCTTTTCTCGGATCAATCAGGTCGGTTTCATCACCACTGGTTGTGATAACATCATCTGTTTCAAATTCTATAATTTCCAACTCGCACTTACTGTATTGTTTTTTCATATCTTTACACCTCAAAAAATCAAATATAAGAATATCCAATCAGCTTTTATAGCAATACTGCTGTGCAGCCTTATAGTATACATACAATGCTTTCACTGTGTTACAGAGATTCACCTTTTCGGCATTGTTTCCATACTGTGAAAGTGCAGAATAAACATATGACAAAGGAGAAACATTCAGATTTGCGATTTTCTCATACTTATACACATTGCCATCGCCGTAATCATATTCCTCATATTTTCCTGTAGGGAAATACAAATACGTGCGAGAATCCAGTTCTTTTGCAGGTATATTGCTGATTTCAAAATAATATCTGTCTCCGGAAACGTTCACAAGCTTATTGTTTGTTCCAAGGTTTCTTTCACTGTTGAAATACTTATCAATGTTTGCACATTCAAAATACAATCTCAAAGATGTTTCTGAATCAAGAACAAGTGTGAAACCCTTGAAATCCAGATCGTCAGGCATATCGTCCGGCACAGTGCATTTACTGGTAGATACGTTATCTTTGGTAACACTTGCAACGGCATCCTTTGCTGCCAGAGAATCAACATCTATACTATCGGCTTTGTAGCCAAAGTTGATCTGTGCATAACAGCCGTATGCTTCAAGCGCATTCACAAGATCAACAAGATAACTGCTGTATCCTGTACCCTTCTGAACTGTACTGATATAATCAGAAACAGCATAGCTGCACTTATTGTTATCGATCAATTCGTAGTTTCCATCACTTGTCTTGCTGTAAAGAGTCTGAATTGTGCCCTGGCTGTCATAGACCGAGATAGAAACCTTATCGTGAATTTGCTTTGCAGCAACCCTGTAGGTAAACTTATATCCCTCTTTTTTATTGAGCACAGCATCCTTGATGAAGATTTTCTGCTCACCCTTAGGTCCGCTCATTATTACATATGCATTTTCGTCAATATCCGAAGGAAACTCCAGATAGAAATTGATTCCTATCTGTCCTTCAAGTGTCAGGGTAGCTCCTCTGATTGCTACTTTGTCATAAGAACACTTGTCACGAACATATGTATAACCCTTGTGTGCTTGGAAAACAGCGTATTCTCCGCTGCCGGAAAGGATCGTGCTGTTGTTTTCCATGTGCCATCCGCCATAAAAATAATTAGCGTTTTCAAGCTTAACGCTCTCAGTTATTACCGAATTATCAGACTGATTACTGTTGCTATTAACGGTAATTGACTGCAGCTTTTCAGCTCCGCTGAACAATTCTTTGAAATAGCTGCTGTTGTTGCTGTTCATGATCTTTTTGAATGCAGGAAGCTTTACTGTCTCGAGAGAAGAACAGTCTTTAAATGCTTGGCTCATTGAAAAATAAGAATAGACCGAAACAAGATTACTCAGATCAATATTCTTTATCGAAGAACAGCCGGAGAACATACTGTACATATAATTAACATTCTGGCTTTTGATATTTTCAATGTTAACATTTTTGAGAGATGAACACCCGCTGAACATACTGCTCAGAGAAATGTCGCTTTTTGTTATCTCCGGCAAAGTTACAGTTTCAAGAGATGAGCAATCCTTGAACAATTCAGAAAAATACGTTATGCCCTGCACATTAATGTTTCTCAGATCAACAGATTTGAGAGAAGTACAACCTTCGAACATACTGTCTATTGAGGTTATCTCATTCATTTGTGGTATAGTCACTGTTTCCAGAGCTCTACAACGGCTGAACATACTTGTAACATTTGTAAGCTCAGAACTATCAAATGAATTAAAATCAAAGGATTTCAGCGAAGTACAACCTGAAAAGAAACCACTCAAATCTGTAGGCTTCCAGTCAGAGGGTAACTTGACAGATGTAAGATTTTCACACCTCATAAACATATCACAATAATCATAAGGTGAACTGACAGGAATGGTAAAATGACTGATGTCTATAGTACTGATTTCACTGTCGCTGAACATATTATTCATTTTTGTAACATTGCTGGTATCAAAGCTGCTTATATCTATTTTTTCCACAGCACATCCGCTGAACATTTCAGACATATTGGTTACTTTGGTTGTATTGAAACTGGTCAGATCAAGTTCAAAATCGGGATCTTTAGTTTGAAAACCAGCGAACATACCACTCATATCTGTAGCGCTGGATGTATTTAAACACTTAGGATTAAGACCTTCTACCCTTCTTGAGAACATATTGTTCATATTGGTAACTTCAGAAGTATCAATGTCACCATGATATTCTACATAATAATCTGTATAGTATCCGCCGAAATAAAAAATATTGCTGCAGTTGCCCTTGAATTTTACGCCGTCATTAACTTCAAATTTATAAGTAGATGCATAATCATTAGTATAAACAAGGTCTACATTATGATCTTCACAATATTTTTCCGTAGCAGAATGGATGGCAATAAGAACTGGCGAGGAATAATATCCTGACTTCAGAGTAACGACACGACCGTTATCAAAGTCATAGCTCCACACAATATTATCAAGTTTTGCCTTGTAGGTTCCTGCGCCGCTGAACACAGCATTATCGTCTATACCGGATACGATTGAATCACCGCTGCCGGATTTTTTCCATCCGATCACTTCCGTGCATGTAATATCCGAACCATCTGCGGTAATATCACCTATGCTTACAAACATGTTGCAAAGCTGCATTTCTTCAGTTATTGCCATATTATCAGAGATCGTAATCTCCTCTAATGCTGCTCCATCGAACATCTGCGAAACATAGGTGCCGTCTGCAATCTTAAAGCTGCTCAGATCCAGTTTTTTCAAAGATTTACAGTCACGGAACATTCCATACATTTCGGATACATTGCTCGTATCAAAACTTGTAAGATTTACATCTGTCAGCGAAGAACAATCACAAAACATACCATGCATGTTTGTGACATTGCTTGTATTCAACGATGACAGATTAACACTTTTCAGAGATTTGCAATATGCAAACATATAGCTCATATCGGTCACATTGCTTGTATCAACCGCAGACAGATCAATCGATTCTACATTTTCAAAATAGACGAACAAATCAGCACAATTTCCGGTAAAAACAACATTTTCATTAGCCTTAACCGATTTTACGTCATCTTTATTTAAATCATCAAAATATGGATTG
Organism: uncultured Eubacteriales bacterium; assembly: GCA_900315875.1. Taxonomy (GTDB): domain Bacteria; phylum Bacillota; class Clostridia; order Oscillospirales; family Acutalibacteraceae; genus UBA1213. The sequence goes on from ONAX01000009.1 coordinate 30,953, forward strand.
TTATAGGTACCGGCTTCGATTGTCAATGCACCTGTGGTATCATCAAATGAATACGTGATTTCCCCGTCGTTTTCAGCATTTACGGTAAGGCTTGCCGACATAAGCTCCGGAACAGGCAGCACAGGCGCCAGACCCGCCGAAAAGGACAGCAGCAGTGCCGCCGCCAATACTCTTGTCATGCATTTACTGAACTTTTCTGACATAATAATTCCTCCGTTTTATATCTATTTATGCCATTATGTGGCTGTTGTACAATGTATCATTTACCAGTTTCCGCGGACTGTATCCTTGCAAGCCTGCGGTATTCAAGGGGTGTGCTTTTAAAGTACTTTTTGAATGCTGCTCCGAACTTCGCCTGACTGTAATAACCGCAAAGCTCGGATATTTCACCGACGCTGAGCTTCGATTTCTCAAGCATCAGAGCTGCATTTTCCATGCGTATCTTCATCTGGTATTCCTTGAAGCCGCATCCAAAAGCATTTTTAAAGTAATTCTTTATCGTAGTTTCACTCAAGCCGTATTTATCGGCAAAAAGCCTCACGGTCCATTTCTCGCCGAATTCATATGTAAGCTTTTCGTGAATTTCTTCCGCAATCCTTTTCTGGGAACCCGAAACATAGCGGGTTTTGCTCTTCTTCTCTTTCTCAAGATCCTTTCCGACAGCATATGCCAGTTCTGCAACCTTTACGACAATTACCTCTGCGTCTTCCTTTTCCTCCGAGTATTCAATAATCTCATCAAGAACTCTGGAGGTCTGTTCCGACTGGCTTACATAGTAGAATGAATCTATTACCATTGCATGATCAGGAAGCGACATACTTTTGACTGATCTTTTCAGTGCGGCAAGTACAGGGTGATCTTCCAGGACCTTATCAACCTGCATTATTACTTCCACTCCGACATATCCGTCAGCCGTAAATGCGAATTCCCCGTCATTTCCGTCATTATAGTCCATCAGAGTTTCCCCTGCGGACAGACGGTATATTTCTCCGTTTTTCGTAAATTCACATCCGCCTTTTCTGCAGCAGTTCACACGAAGATATCTTCCGTCATTGCGCTGTTTGAGTCCATGATCAGGTACAGTGCCGTGGTCAATATTAAAAATAAACACATTTATATTATCAGAAAGAAAGTAGCCTATTATCCTGTTCCTCTCTCCGTCATCGGGAGACACAAGATAGTCTGCCCGTTTTTTCACCGGATCCGCCAAAGAAGCGAAATGCTTGAATATATTATTTAACAGCTGCTTTTTCATCGCACCAACCCTAAATTAATACAATTGCAGTTATTATAACATTTTAATTGAAAATAATCTACACCAAAATACAGTTTTTAGCCATTTCGTCATTTATTTTTTTCAATTTGAATACTTATTATGCTGATATGGAAAATAAGCACAGGTTATAAATAATCACAAACCCCAAAGCATTCTATTCACGTACATTATCATTTGAAGGTCTTATAAAATAATACAGAGCAGCATGCAACAGCTGCTCTGCTTTACGGATAATTATCATTTCTTTGTTTCTCTGAGCTTATAGTCCTTGCCCTCAGTATGCACATTGCAGCGTAGTGCAGAACCTCAAAGCTTTCCGGCGCCTTTTCATTCAGAAGCTGCAGATGCTCCTTTTCCCACTGCTGCAGCTCTGTCCCCGAAAGTGACGCACCCACTCCGCGGCACGCCTTCATCCTTCCGTGCCAGCTGTCCCTCGTAAACGGGACCATGATGTCGTATTCCTCGTGGTACTCCGGCTCGAAATACCGCAGCGCAGCTTCCGGTATACCGATGGGCTTTCGGGTTTCTCCGGCACCAGTCCAGCCGGGGCTGTATTTCAGAACAAGTCTTTCGCTTGCGCCCGCAATTTCATCCTCAAAGGGCAGCCACGCCATATAAAGAATAAGCAGCCTGCCGCCGGGCTTCAGAAAACGCGCAAGCATCGGCATTGTCTTTTCGTGGTCGAAATACCAGAAGCACTGGCATGCAGTAATAACATCAAACGACCCGTCAGGAAAATCCAGTTCTTCTGTAGGCACGGCAAAATATTCAATATTCATGCTGCCTTGTTCAGACAGAAGCCTTGCCTGCTCTATCTGCTCCGGAGAAATATCCGTACCCGTCCATTTTGCGCCGAAACGGTACATATTGCGAGGGAGAACACCTGTTCCGGTACCGATATCAAGCACTCTCTGACCGTCTGTACACAGCCCACGGTCAATTATCTTTCTGTAGAATATCTCCGGGTAGATATCCCTGTATTTAGCATATTCGCCGGAGGTTTTGCCCCAGTCAAAGGGCTTTCCCCCGTCTATTCTTACATCTGTTATTTCCATTCAATATACTCCTTCGTGCTTAGCTGAAACAATACGGTTTTCAGAAATCGAAAATTATCAAAGTACCGTACTGTTCGCTGTGGAGAACAGCTCTCCATAATATTGAAAATGCAAGCTTTGCAAGCGACACCGTGTCATATTCCTCATGCTCCCGGATCGGTGACAATCCATTCTCTCCGAAATATACATCATCGGGATAGCCTTCGGTATTCGTCCAGTCGAGGATGGTCTGTTCGTCCGCCTGCCATTCAAATGAATTTATCTCTTCAAGCTCCTGACGCAGTAATCCGACCGTTGCAAATATCATTTCATCACCCGTCGGAAGATATCCTTGGAACATGAACGCTTCTTTTATAGGAAGCCACCAGTTATCGGTATCGAAAAGGGAAACCGGTTCCTCCTTGGTTTCCATATACTGCTTATAAACATCCTCATCGCTGACGGTGAAGCCTTTTTTCACTGTCTTCGGCACGGGAGTTCCGGTTTTCAGGCAGGCAACATACAGCTGCAGCGCCTCAATCGCCGCCCAGTCGGGCTTATCGGTATAATATGGTGTTGTATCATAATCTTCAGCCCAATTTGCAGGCTCCGTTATCACCTCTGAAAGTGCATCCAGAATATGGTCGCGCCAACCGCTTACGCCCTGCTCTATTTCCTCAGGAGGAGCAATTTCGACATTCTGGCTTTCCGGCCGGACAATATGAACCTTCATTCCGTTAGCCTCGCCCCACTGCTGAACAATATTTTTCCAGTTGCGGCCGTAGTATCGTGTAAGAGTCCCTGCATAAACATCCAGTCCCATAGTACCATCCTTTCCGTAACATATCAGTATTATCATAATTATACTTTATAAAACAATCCCTGTCAATTCACATACACCGGCGAGCCATTTCACTTATCGCTTTTTATTTTGTAAACATTCCGTAAACAATCCACCATTTGTTGACCTTTTGAGGTCAACTCAATACCCTTTTCGGGGGTATAAGTGAAGGGATGTTTTCTCCTCAACGAGTTTATGATAAATATAATGGATACAAACGTTCCTGACGATATACTTTGCGGACAATAGAAAATCAATTTGTTGTCCGCACGGAAAGCCGCATAATCACTGACATTTTCGTCTTTTGCGGACATCAGACAACAAAATACATATGCTGCATTCAAGTTTTATGATCGTTTGTATCCATTATAATCATATTTGTCATAAATTCGTTGAGGTAAATACCTTATCCTTTTTGCTCTGCTGTTATTGACAAAACCGCAAGATAATGTTACAATATAGACTGTCGGAAAAAATCCGCACATACTGCGAGGTGTAACTCAGTTTGGTAGAGTGCTTGGTTTGGGACCAAGATGCCGCAGGTTCGAGTCCTGTCACCTCGATTGCGATTTTTCAATAATCGCACTCTCTTAAGCCCGATTCGTTCGGGCTTTTTTTTCGCAATAACGCAGTTTACAAAAAATAAAACTCCCCATATCCCGCACTGGTTTATAACCCGGGATATGGGGAATCTTTTTTCGGTTTGATTACTTAGGTCCGAAGAAGCTTGCTAAATTGAAGCCAGTTGGCAGCGGTATTGTGCACATGAAAGCAGTTGCTGATACCAGTACTACAGCAGCTATTATCAGCAACGCAAATCTGTTTGGCAGCTTCTTGAATATTCCGACAATACCAAGCATGAAAAGTACAACGGAGTAAATAACGTTTACAAGGTTGTATGTATCGCCTCTTGCATTATCACGCTTACCTTCTTCCAGAAGCTGGCGCGATTCGTCGAGAAGCTTATTTGCATCCTCGAGGTATTTATCCATAATTCCGGGCATGTCAAACGGTGTTTTCGCATCGTTTTCGTTCATCCATTCGATACCCTCTACAAGAATCGTACTGCCGTTTTCCTCAGCGAATTTATCAATCTTCTCATCAATCAGTTTTGCTTTAACATCATCACCCTCGGATTCAGCAATAACACCCTCGAAGCTATAATCCGTAATGGTATTCCATGCCATCAGATCGGAAAGATAAAGCTGAATTCCGGCATTGTATTCGGAATTGCCCTCCGAAGCAAGGTTATTACTCCTGGTGTAGTTCGTAGCCTGATTTCCGCCGTGCAGTGAGCCTATCCATGTTGCCCATGCAGTAAGCAGTGCGGTAATACCGAGCAGAACAGCAACCATTATTTCAATTGAATTCTCATTTAAAAATGGTTTCTTCTTCTTTGCAGCCGCTTTCTTCTCGGGCTCTTCTGTTACGGTTTCAGAAGATTCTGCAGCTTCTGTTGTTTCAGCAGCTTTAACTTCTTCTTCCTTGGCAGCTTCAGTCTCTTTGATTTCTTCTGACATTGTTATTCCTCCAGTTTCTGTTTTTTCGATATTTTGTGTGTTTGCGTGTCATACATTATCCTGACAATGCTTATTTTATCATGTTTTAATTGAATTTACAATAGCAAATTTACACCGGGCACGCCGCCGCACTTTGTCGCTCGTTACACTTGCTCTGAACTCGCACTCAAAGTTTTTTCGCCGCGTTTCGCATTTATCCCAGAATTTTTTTACACTAACTTTACAGCGTAATACTGCACATCATCATATACATTTTTAGTGTTCATCATCTTTTACATTTTTAGTGTTATCTATTGTATATGGAAGAAAAATGTCGTAAAATAGTTTTGTAACCTTTTTCTTTCCCGACTATTATAATAGAGGATGGTGAAATGATGTTCTGTATTTCTCTTGCAGCCCTTGTCAGCGAAAACGACGTCCGGAGCTTTGAAACTATTTACGAGGAAAACAAGGATATGCTGTACCGATATGCATACAGTATTCTTAAGGACAATGCCGGAGCAGAGGATGCTGTGCAGGACGCTTTTGTCGCACTGGCTGATAATTTTGAAAAGACCTACAGCATGGAGCGCAGCCGTATACGGTCATATCTTGTGGTCATCGTAAGAAATGCCGCTTTCAAGATCTACAACCGCAGAAAACGCGAAACTCCGGCGGAGGAATTCTATTCAGCAGACGAACCGTCCGGCGAAGAGATACATCTCGGGGTGGAAGACGGCGAGCTCAGACGCACGCTTTTTGAAATGATACGAAAGCTCGAACCGAAATACGGAGATCTTATTATGCTGCGTTATTTTAACAAAATGCCGGAAAAGGACATAGCGGAATCGCTCGGCATCAGCATACAGAATGTCAAGGTGCGCCTTTTCAGAGCAAGAAACATGCTCAAGGATATGCTAAGGGAGGGTGGTTACAGTGAAAGATAACGATTTTGAAATACTGATAGAACATACTCTTAACGAATACGGCGACAAATACTTTGATGAACCCGAGGTCACCGGACATCGCTTTTCGCCTGAATTTGATAAAAAGGTAATGGCGGCAGTAAAACCGCAGAAGAAAAAAGGCGGCGCAAAAATCCTGCATATTGTAACTGCAGCAGGCGCAGTTGCCGCTGCAGCCGTAATAGGCATTATCGGCTTCGGCGCAATGAATAATATGTGGTCGGATATGCGCAGCTCAACCTCTGTTCCGTACAGCACTGCGGCGCAAAATGAAGGAGCTGCAGCCGACAGCCCCAAGTCTGATATCAAGCCGGCAACACCTGGTTCAGATATTGCAAACGAAGCCACAAAAGAACCTGAAACCGACGCTGCATTAACACAGGACACGCCTGCAACCAATTCAGCAAAAAGCCTTAACGAAACAGCCGAAAACTCCTACGGATCAGAAAAAACCGCATCGGGCAGCTCATGTACGGTAACTGCAAAAAGTCACGGACAGATTCTGACGCTTTCCCAGGAGAAAATCGATCAAATAACACGTCTGGTTCAGCAGCTGATTTCCGACGAAGAGCTTTCTGTTAATCAGACATTTTCAAGCGACGAAATAAGCCGGATTGAAAACGAGGGACAGTTTATTGTAATTCGCAGCGAAAACAGGAAAATAATATTAAACGGCGAAACAACCCCGTACAGTGTAATCACTGTATTCACAGACGGTGAAAAGGGCTATGCTGTTGCAGAAGGCGACGGAAAATATATGTGCTTTGCAATATCGGCAAATGCTGAAGCATACAAGGCAATCACTTCACTGACGGAGGAATAAGAAATGGACGGCATTATTACAATTGCAACTGCTAAGCACCGCCTGACCATGGACGACATGTATGAATGCTACAGTCTGCTGATAAACGACAATAACAAAAAAGCACTCCGCACAGGAATTGACATAATGTTTGTTGTCCTCTGCGCATTTTACACTGCTTTGTCCGCGTTTTACCTGCTTGCATCCCCTCCCCACAAGCACACAATAGCAGACACAGCAATTATTCTTCTGATGATTTTCATTCTGGTTCTGACGATAATGCATTTTGTAAAAAAGCTTATCACGAAAAAGCGTTATGCTGCCATGCTTTTCAATCAGGTTAAACCGCGCAGAGAAAGCGACCACGCAGAATATTACTCTGACAGGGTGGTTATCTTCTTTTCAAACAGTCACATTGAGCTTTCTTTCAGCGACACAAAAAAACTGATCGAAGGAAAGAATGTATTTATCCTTGTGGCAGAAACGGGCGCTTCACACATAGGAAGAAAAGACTGCTTCACAAACGGCAGCTTTGATGATTTCAGAAGGGCATACTTCGGATACAAGCCGCCAGCTGAACAGTCAACAATGAAACAGTAGCTGATATAATTGTCAACCATATTTTCATTGTATGGTTGACAATTGTTTTTTTCTGTGTTATACTTATGAGCGAAAAGGAAAGGAATGATAATGATGAATAACACAGAAAGCTACAGTCAGGGTAAAGCCCGCAAGGTTGTACTCGACATGGTGTACACTGCAATGTTCACCGCAATTATTTGCGTCTGCTCGATTATTTCAATACCGATCGGAGAAGTTCCGATAACACTGCAGACACTTGCGATATGCGTTGCAGCTGCTATGCTCGGATTAAAAAGAGGCGTACTGAGCGTCGTGATATACGTACTGCTCGGAGCTGTCGGGATCCCTGTTTTTGCTGGCATGTCAGGCGGAATCGGAGTTATAATGGGACCCACCGGCGGCTATATTATAGGCTTCATCCTTACAGCAGCTGCTGTCGGCTTTGCTGCTGACAAATTCGACCGCAAGCTTTTGCCGTTGATAATTTCAATGGTAGCAGGCGTGCTGCTTTGCTATGCTGTCGGTACACCATGGTTCATGTTCGTGACAAAAATGGATCTTCTCACATCCCTCGGGTATTGTGTTTTCCCCTTCCTGCTTCCGGATGCTGTCAAGATCGCAATCGCCGCAGTAATTTCAAATCGCCTTAACAAGCTTATACGGCTTTGATACCGGTTTTTCCGGCCTTACCTCGTTCATTACCGTATTTGCTGTTATCCGCCTCCGGGTATTGAAACCCGGAGGTTTTTTCTTACCATCTCCGGCTCAGGCTGATTGCAGACGGTATCCGGTCAATACACGAATAGGTAAGTTATTGTAAAAAATTCTGGGATAAATGCGAAACGCGGTGACAAAGCCGCCTATTGGCACCGGCGGCTCGCCGTTGAAACATTGTTGACAAGAAAGAGAAAAAGCGTTATACTCATATTAATATTACAATATTCACCTGCAGAAAGGATGATAAAAATGAACAGTCCCCAGTTTCCTTCAGAAAACACGGAAGCTTTCACAGAGAATACCGATGAGACAGTTCATCCCCCTGTGCCGATGCAGCCGGAAATGATACCGCCAAAGAAGGTATTCAGCAGATTCGCTCTTTCAATAGCGATTTGCTATATTGTATCAACTGTTTTATCGTCTATATGTATGATAATCATGCAATCTGTCGGATTATCACAAAACAACTTTCTCGGCTCCACCTCTACTCTTTTTCTGGTTACAGATATCCCGCTGTACTGCATAGGTATTCCGTTAATATGGCTGATGCTCAGAAAGATACCCGTCAGCACAGCAAAACCACAGAAGCTGCCTGCCCCGACGCTGATAAAATGCTTTCTGATTTCAATAAGCTCCGTCTTTGTCGGCAATATCCTGTCCGGAATATTATCATCGCTGCTTACCATGGGAAGAGCACAGAATGCAGTTTCCAATGCGCTTTCAAGCGTCGAAATAATTTCCAGCATTCTGCTTGTAATTTGTGCGCCGATCATGGAAGAACTGGTCTTCCGTAAATGGTGTATTGACAGGCTTTCACCTTACGGCGAAGTTTGGGCGGTTCTTTTCTCTGCAATATGTTTTTCGCTTTTCCACATGAACTTATATCAGTTTTTTTACACATTTGCTCTCGGTCTTGTCTCCGGTTATATATATGTGCGCTCACGCAAGATCATATATTCCATCCTTCTCCATGCGTTATTAAACCTTACGACAGGCGTTATCGCACCACTTGCCACTTCAGGTATTAATTATGATACCCTTGAAGAAATCCAGAAAGCTACAGAAAACGGTCAGACAATCTCTCCGGAACTGATAAGCAGCTTCCTTCCCGGCTTCCTGACAGCGTTTGCATATCTTTCGATTTTCTTTATTATGGTTCTCGTCGGTTTCATATTATTTATCATCAGCATAAAGAAAATACACTTCGAGCCGTCAACCGTTCTTACAACAAAAAGCGAAGGCTTACGTGCAATGCTGCTGAATGTCGGAGCAATAATATTTATTATTCTGAGTGTCATTTCATCAATTGCAAATCTGGTATTAAGCTTCCAGTAAGCCAAAAACCGCTCCGGGCGCCAAACCCGAAGCGGTAATTTTTTACATGGTTGCGGTTACATTTCGACCTTGCCGCTGTCTCCTTCAAAAAGTCTGGTAATACGCTCAACAGAGCCGTATACCTCGTCAAAGCCGAATTCGTTTTCGTATTTGTAGAATGCATAAAACGCGCCCATCAGCTGATAAGTGATTCTTATGTTGGCATATGCATTGTTCTTAAGCTCAGGAAAGCTTGCAAAGAGCACTTCCTTTATCTGCTTTTCAATCTCCTCCGGCAGACGTGAAAACTGTGAACCGGAAAACAGGATGTTAATAATGGCGCGGTTTGAATAAAAACCGTCGATCATCTCCTTGCTCGATTTGCAGGGATCGAAAATCATATCCGCAGGATTTGTCACATGATCCATAATATCGCGGATAGTGTTCTGCTGCAGGGTATCGCTCAGCTCAAAAACATCGTGATAGTGCAGGTAAAAGGTTGCTTTACTGATTTCAGCTGCTTCGCACAGCTCCTTGACGGTTATTCTTTCAAGGGGCTTCTGGGAGCGTATCTCCAGAAATGCATTACTAATGCTGCGCTTGGTCTTTTTTTCTCTGATATCCATGTTTCCTCCTTGTCTGTTTCAGATAACAGTACGTTATTAGACTATAATCTAAAACTGTAAATTGAAAAATCTCCAAAATATGCTATATTTATTATAGTAAGTAAATAGACACTTGTCAATAACGAAGGAGGAGCATTTATGGATTTTTACGGCTTTTATACAGGTCAGATTTTCAACGCCCACCGCTGGCTCGGAGCTCACTATACAAAGGCAGCAACAACATTCCGCACCTTTGCACCTCAGGCTCACGGAGTGGAGCTTGTAATCGACGGAAACGCAACCCCGATGAACAAGGTCTATAACGGACAGTTCTACGAGCTGGAGATAGCTGATCTTCCGCTCGGCACAAAATACGAATACCGTATCCGCGGCAACGGCGGATGCGTTGACCACTGCGACCCGTACGGCTACGAAATGGAGCTTCGCCCCAACCACAAATCCATTGTGAGCGACAAGGGCGACTACAGCTTTACCGACGACGACTGGATGAAGCATCGCAGCGATATGAAAAACCGTCCTCTGAATATATACGAGCTGCACGCAGGCTCCTTCAACAAGCCCGGGGACAAGCCGGACAACTGGTATACATATGACTGTCTTGCCGATCTTCTTATTCCCTATCTTAAGGAAAACGGCTACAATTACGTTGAATTTCTTCCCCTGTGCGAGCACCCGAGCGACAACAGCTGGGGATATCAGACCACAGGATATTTCGCACCCACAAGCCGCTACGGCACACCGGCTCAGCTGAAAAAGCTTATTGACATGCTGCATAAAAACGGTATCGGCGCAATACTTGACTTTGTGCCCGTTCATTTTGCGGTTGACGCATACGGTCTGGCTAAATATGACGGTTCCCCGCTGTATGAATACCCGAATAATGACGTCGGCATGAGTGAATGGGGAAGCTGCAATTTCATGCATTCACGCGGTGAGGTAAAATCCTTCCTGCAGTCATCTGCAAATTTCTGGCTTGAGGAATACCACTTTGACGGGCTGCGCATGGACGCCATCAGCCGCATAATATTCTGGCAGGGCGACGAACGACGCGGAGTCAACAGCAATGCTCTCGATTTCGTCAGAAACATGAATAAAAACCTGAAGGAGCTCAATCCCGGCTGCATGCTTATAGCCGAGGACAGCACAAGCTTCAAGGGAATCACAAAGGATACTGACAAGGGCGGCGTCGGCTTTGACTATAAATGGGATCTCGGCTGGATGAATGACACCCTGTCATATTTTGCACTGCCTCCGGAAAAACGAACTGAAAATTACCACAAGCTGACCTTCTCAATGATGTATTTCGGAGATGAAAACTACCTTCTTCCCCTTTCTCACGACGAGGTCGTTCACTGCAAGGGTACTATAGTCAATAAGATGTACGGTTCCGAAGAAGAAAAGCTTGCCCAGGCAAGAGCACTGTACATGTACATGGCTGTACACCCCGGAAAGAAGCTCAATTTCATGGGCAATGAGCTTGCCCAGCTTCGCGAATGGGATGAGCACCGCAGCCTGGATTTCTTCCTTCTGGATGATCCGCGCCATAAGGGTTTCAACGATTATATGAAGAAACTGAATCACATATACCTCGAAAACAGCGCAATGAATGAAGAGGATTACGAGGATCACGGATTCGAGTGGGCTGACTGCAATCAGGAGCAGCGTCTGATTTATGCAATAATCCGACGCAGCAAAAAAGAAAAGGTGCTGGCTGTATTCAATTTCGGCAGCAACCGGCAGGACGGCTACAGGGTTCGTGCAGACGGTGCAAAAGGTGCAAAGCTGCTGCTGTGCTCAGACAGTACCGGATTCGGCGGCACGACGGAAAACACATCTGCACTGTACAGCTTTGACGGAGAGCTGAATGTAAGTCTTCCTCCCTACAGCGCAATGCTTTTCAGCCTTGAATAAAACAAAAAAGTCGGTGAACCAAAGATTCATCGACTTTTTCATATATAACAGATTGAGTGCGAAAGTGTTATTCAATCATATTCTGTTTTCATCCATCATTGCAGCAGCAAGCTCGTCTGCAATTGAAGTTGCGTCATTATCCTTGTATAGGATATCCTCCAGAGCCTGCTCCAGATCCTCCTCTTTCAGAGCGGCACTCTTGTCTGCATATACAAATGCGCAGCTGTCGTAGGGAATTATGATCTCGTCATCCTCAACAACGGTATTCATCAGGGGCTTTCCTCCGATAAATTCCATAGGCATACGGAAGCGTATTGTATCTCTTCCGGCATTAAAAACACAGAGCAGCATGTCGTTGTCATCCTCACGGATATAACCCATTGTTCTGCCTGTTGAGCCGAAATTGCGAAGCTCACCGTCAACAAGACATGAGCAGCTGTGGCGCATTTTGCCAAGCTCGCGATACCATTTCAGAAGATCCTCGTCCTCGCGTCCCCACGGGAATGTGCGTCGGTTGAACGGATCCTTGTAGCCCTCTACGCCGACCTCGTCTCCGTAATAGATGCACGGAACGCCGGGAAGGGTATAGAGTATTCCGCTTGCTACGCGCATTTTTCTGAGACCGTATGCACGCTGCTCGGGAGAAAGGCTGTTTTCAGCCTGCCACTCTCTGCCTCTGCCGTTTTGTCTTTCGCCTGCAAGAAGAGTGATAACGCGCTCGGTATCATGTGTTCCGAGAAGGTTCATAAGTGAGCGTATTACCGGGCGGGGATAATTTTCAAGAACTGTGAGGACAATCTCCAGCATATCGCGTCCGTCGCCGCAGTCAAGGAAACCGAGAATTGCGTCGCGGAACGGGTAATTCATTACACTGTCGAGCTCTTTGCCGTAAAGGAAGCGGCGTCTTGAGCCATAGCTTTCCTTATTGGAGGCATCCTCCCAGACCTCGCCGAGAAGGAGAGCGTCGGGATCCTCAGCTTTGACAGCCTCGCGGATGTATTCAATGAATTCGTCTGGCAGCTCGTCGGCGACATCAAGTCTCCAGCCGCTGTTTCCGGCGCGGATCCATTTGCGGATAATTCCGTTTTCACCGTTGATATATTCATTGAAGGAATCCGAAAGCTCCTCAACCTCGGGAAGGGTATTGAAGCCCCACCATGAATTGTAGATATTCGGCCAGTCAATGAATTTATACCATGTATAATACGGCGATTCCTTTGAATTATAGGCGCCGTTGCCGGGATAACGCATTTCACGGTTGAAATACTTGCTGTCGCTTCCGGTATGGCTGAATACGCCGTCGTTGATAATGTGTATTCCGCGTTTTTTTGCTTCGCTGCAAAGCTCGCGGAAATCCTCCTCGTCACCGAGTACGGGATCTATTTTTTCATAATCACCGGTGTCATAGCGGTGATTTGAATATGCTTCGAATATCGGGTTAAGATATATACATGTTACTCCGAGATCCTCAAGATAAGGCAGCTTTTCAGTAATACCCTTAAGGTCGCCGCCGAAAAAGTCGGAATTCGTTATCATTCCGTTTTCATCAGGTCTCCAGTCGGGAATAACATCCCAATCCGTCTGCATTTTCTTGTCAGAGTAAACACCGGTTTTCGGTTTGCCGGAATTGTAGAATCTGTCCGGGAAAATCTGGTACATAATACCGCCGGGCAGCCATGACGGGGTCTGAAAATCATTCTCATAGCACAGAAGCTGGAAACGCGGCTCGTGGTCGCTTAATGCAAGGTAGCCCTGTCCGCCGTAGCCCTTCATGATAAAGCGCTTTCCGTAGCAGGTATCCATTGCAAAATGGTACCAGTATACTCCGACAAGCTCGGGATCTACGTCGCATTCCCACTGCTCATGATCCTCGCCGACCATGCCGCACCAGTACATGCTGTACACGTTCGTATCGCCGAACTTATCGTCCTTAAGCGCAAGCACCGCACCCGAACATTTCAGATCTCTCGGCAGCACAATCTTGAAGTGCAGCTTCGTACCGAAAGTTACCGCACCCGTCGGGAAACGGTATTCGGGGTTACGGGAATTGAATAGTTCCATATTATCTCCTCGAAATCCAATTATATTAATTCACGCATAATATTATAATATCTTTAAAGCTCTATGTCAAGGCAGTTTTTTGAGGAAATCATGCACTATTATAACCTACCGGACAAGTCTGTATAATAAAATATACATATAAATCCAAAGTTGGCAGCTTATTCCTTGACCGGGTTTATATCTGAAAAGCGGTATAGATATCCCCTCCGAAATAGCACTGTGGTAAGTAGTGAGATATCCGTAACTTTTCAGAGTCAAGCTGCAGTCCAGCCGCTAACCATCACTATCAGCAGCCGCCGCTCCCGGAAATAGAGGTTGCAAAAGGGAGAAAAAAGATATATAATAGGATCAGATATTAATGCCTGATGATAATTTCTGTCAAAAAACAAGACGGGGGTCTGGTATGAAAAAGCTTAAAAAACCACTCATGATAGCTGTTCCGCTGTTTCTGGTTCTGACAGCCATTGCTGCCTTTATTCTGTTTATCGGTAGCTGCCCTGCGAAAACCATTTTTGATAATACCGAAAACTTTGGTCCCTTCGACCTCAGACTTTCATATACGCCGGATAACCTTATGACTGTTATTTCACATTATGGCGGGGACCGACGTGCTGATTATAATCAGTATTTCACTTTTGATTTTATTCTGACCGGCTGCGGCTTTTTCTTTATGTTCCTGACTCCGCAGCTGATCAACACCTTCAGTTCAAAGCATTATCTGCTGTTCCGATCATCTGTTTTTTCAGCTGTATTTTCAGCCTTTTTTAACGTAGTCGAAAACATTCTTCTCATCCGTATTGTTGATACATCTCCGGCATTTACGGACAGCGATGCAAACCTCGCCTCCGGATGCACCACACTCAAATGGATCTTTATAGGCATATGGATAGTGTCAACAATACTTTTTGCCATTACTACAGCCATTACGGTTATGAAAAATCGTAAATCCTCAGAGTGAAAAGATAAGTGCTGCTCCGGCAAAAAAGATGAGCATAAAAACCCATTCGGGAATATCAGAGCTTTTGCAGCTGTGTTTTCCGTCGCTTCTGTGTGAAGCGGCGGATTTTTTTATTATATCACCAAATAGCATCAGAATTGCAGTGAAAACCGCAAACATGATGAATCGAATTATATACAACAAAATCCAACCCCTCCGGAACATACTATGCAGCGAAGGGAAAAAAGAAAACAGCCCCGAAGGACTGTTTTCCGATTGAGTTTATGTTCAGTTTTCTTCCCTGCTCTGTGCTATAAGGCGGACAATAAGCTTTCTGAAAAGATCTATCGGTATTACAAGCACCGCAAGCAGAGCACATACTGCCCATGAATACGGGCTGAGCGCTTCCACGCTGAGTATGCTGCCGCCAAAGGTGACGAATACAAACTGAGAAATCAGAATAACTCCCATTACAACGATGAAATTCTTGTTAAGTCCAATCTTATCGAATATATTGAAATGCTCGGTTCTTGCATTGAAACCGTTGAATGTAATCGCCATCATGAAGGTCGCGAACAGAGCCGATTTCAGATATGTCACGGACGCACCCTCGCCGAAAAGATCCCTGAGCGGCGGGAAGAAGAGAATTCCGAGACAGACAAGCGTAATATACAGCGCTGCAACGAGTATTTCAACAGCCATAGATCCGGTTATGATACCAGCCCGTCTGGCAATAGGTTTATCCTTCATGAAATCCCTGAGCGCAGGTTCACTTCCGTAAGCAATTGCTGCAAGGGTATCCATTGCAAGGTTTATCAGAAGGAGCTGTACAACTGTGAGAATAATGTTATAATCAGGACCGTTACCAATAATCGGTCCGATAAAGCAGGTCAGCACAGCTGCAACATTTACAGTCAGCTGGAAGATCAGGAATTTGCGTATACTCTTGAACATCGTTCTGCCGTAGAGAATAGCTTTTTCTATGGACAGGAAATTGTCGTCAAGAATAGTTATATCGCCGGCTGCCTTTGCAACCTCAGTTCCGCTGCCCATAGCGAAGCCGACATCTGCCTTTTTCAGTGCCGGAGAATCGTTAACGCCGTCGCCTGTCATACCGACAACAAGGTCAAGCTCCTGTGCTATACGCACCAGACGGCTTTTATCCGTCGGAAGTGCTCTTGAAACGACACGGAGATTCGGAAGAATTCTCTTCACCTCGTCATCGTCCATTGAAGCAAGCTCTGCGGATGTCAGAGCGATATCCTTCCGGCTTGAAAGCAGACCTGCATCCTTTGCAATTGCAACAGCAGTTTCCTTTCTGTCACCGGTTATCATTACAACCTGAATTCCGGCAGCCTTAACCTCACGTATAGCGTCGGCGGCTTCCTTACGGACGTTGTCCCTGATGCTCAGAATGCAGATAAGTGTCAGTTCGCCGTCGTCCGTTTCACTCTCGGACTTTGCAACAGCAAGCAGTCGCATTGAACGCGAAGCCTGCTCCTCAATATAGGTATTGACATCGGTTGACTTGTCAAATGGAACCTTCTGACCGTTTTCGTCAAGGCAGTATTTGCAGCGGATAAGTATTTTTTCCGGAGCACCTTTAATATAGGTTTCTGTCTTGCCGTCATGGTCGTATGTGAGTCCCGAGTATTTCTTTGCGGAATCGAAGGCAATAAACTCCCTCGTAATACCCTTGGGAAGATTTTCGGCATAGCCTTCCTTGATAAGCATACTCATCAGTGCCCTGTCGGTATTGTTTCCGCCGAGAACCTTTCCGTCTGATGCGGAGGATGAATTGTTCACGCCTATGCCGATCAGAATATCATCTCTCAGCTTATCCCCGACAGATGCAACAGTCTCATATTTATTCAGTGTGCCGATGGAAATCTCACTCACCGACAGCTTGCCTTCTGTTATTGTACCTGTTTTATCCGTAAAGAGAATACTCAGGCTGCCTGCGGTTTCCAGACCGTTGATATTACGCACAAGGACGTTATCCTTTGCCATACGTATGCTCTGGTATGACAAAAGAACCGATGTCAGCATAGGCAGTCCTTCCGGAACAGCACAGACAATTATCGTTATTGCAACCGTTACTGCATCGATCAGAAGCTTAACCCAATCTGCAGAGTTTGCCGGAATCTGACCTGAAAGAAGGGTTTTTGCAACTATCGCAATTACTATAAGAGATGCTCCTATGTAACCGAAGGTCGATATCTGATTCGCGAGCTTTGCAAGCTTGATCTGCAGCGGAGTAGCACGCTTGTCCTCCTGAACCTCAAGAGCAAGCTCACCGAAGATAGTCTTGTCACCGACAACCTTAACCTCCATATATGCTTCGCCGCCGCAAACAACCGTTCCGCGGTATGCATAATGCTCGTTAAGAAGATCCTTGATTTCGTACTCTTCCTTGTCTGCGACCGGACGCTTTTCAGCTTCTTCGGTTTCACCATTCAGGGAAGCCTGATCCACGGCTATTGTACCCTCGACAATTTCACCGTCGGCTGATATCTTATCGCCTGCCTGCAGATAAACGATATCGCCCACAACGACCTCGCTGACATGAATTTCCGTCAGCTTGCCGTCACGAAGAACCTTCGCGGTTTCCTTGGCCTCCTCAACCGACTTCAGAGCGCTTGCCTTGCCCTCCTGCTTGTACTGGCTGACAGACGCAACACCGTTTGCAATGAGAATCGCAACAAGAACGCCCACCGGCTCGTACCATTCAGCCTGTCCCATAAAGCACAGTACAAGCTGTACGGCAAGAGCTACAAGCAAAATCAGAATCATCGGGTCCGTAAATCCATTTAGTACTATCTTCCAGAGCGGCCGAGTCGGTATCTGTGTAAGCTTATTCGAGCCGTGATTTTTACGGCTTTCCTCAACCTCCGCAGAGGTCAGACCCTTCAGGTTCATAGAAAACACCTTCTTATATAATTACTTAAATCCATCACTTTACAACAATTGCGCTGTAGGGCGGCAGTGTTACGCTGTCTGACTTTACAGAGAAATCAGATGACTGCTCTGCAGCACTTTCCTGAGCTGAGGACTGATTGTCCCCGGTTATCGCAGCAAAGGGATCGCTGCTTTCAGAAGCACCTGCATCGCCCGAGTCAGCTTTGAGATAGCCTCTTACCTCGCCTATCGTAAATTTATCAGAGGGGATATTCACGGTATTAGCCTTATCGCTGATATTAAGCAGTACCATTACCTTTGAGCCCTCATATTCGGAAATGTATGCAGCCACTTCACCGTTTCCTACGTCAACAGCTGTAACCTTACCTCTTGATATTTCCGGATTCTGGCTCTTAAGACGAACTGCTCTGCGGTAGAAGCTCTGCAGTGAATCATCGTCCTTAACCTGCTCAAGAGCACCCTTTTCCGGTGTATCAGTATTTGTAGCGCCCGGAATGGTCTTTACATAGCCGGTGCTGTCTGTGCTTGACCAGTACATACCGGTTCTCTTGTCCGGATCGGTACCTGAACCGCGCATACCGATTTCCTCACCATAATAGATGAATGAATCGCCCGGAGCGAGGATATACATTGCGGCAGCCATTTTCTTCGTTGTATTGCTGAGGAAGAATCCTGCGCTGCGGTTTGTATCGTGGTTTGAAATAAAGGGAGTATCAATAGCATTCGGATTATGCGAAAGAATTGTGGTCTGCCAGTTTTCAAGATGCTCGGCATAGCCCTTTCCATCCTTGGTATTTACAGCACTTGCAACTGCGCCTGTTGCGCTCTGCATGCCGAAATTGAAGAAGCTGTCCGCACCTGAATCATAGAACTGAGCAATATCGCCGGGGCTGCTCCAGCATTCACCAACCATAAATACATCCGGCTTTACTGTCTTCGAATAATCATAAAGCCATTTAAGATCCTCAACGGAATCCTCGATGCCGGTTGATTCGTACCAGATTACAGCGTCAAGTCTGAAACCATCTATTCCGACATCCTTGAGCCAGAAATCAACGATCTTTTTCAGCTCGTTTCGGACATTTTCGTTTTTAAGGTTGACATCAGGCATATCTGTATCAAACTGACATTCATAATACCAGTTGCCGTCAAGTCCGGCTACCTTCTGCCAGCCCTTGCGTGTTTCGCCCTCCTTGAACTGATCAAAATGGTAATACTGAGCGTAGCCGTCTGTCTTTCCTGTCTTCAGCTCCTCAATAGCCTTCTGATACCACTCGTGCTTTCTGGAGGTGTGGTTAATAACAAAGTCGATAATAACATTGATATTCCTCTTATGGCATTCCTCAGTAAGCTCGCGCATGTCGTCCATTGTACCGTATTTTTCATCAATTGCCATATAATCGGTGACATTATACTTATGATATGAAGGCGACGGCATTATCGGCATTAACCAGATACCCTCGATACCGAGGTCATCTGTTGTTTTTATATCACCGTCATTGAGGTAGTCAAGATTCTTGGTTATGCCCTTAAGATCTCCTACCCCGTCGTCGTCTGAATCATAGAATGAATATGCAAATATTTCATAATATGTACGGAATTTATCGTCGGAAGCCTTTGCTTCGACTGTTTTAAAACCGCCGTCCTCCGGAAGCGAAATGCCTTCTGCAGCAGCGGAGCTTGCGGCTGAGCTCTGGGTTGTTGGTTCGGTCGTATTTGTACAACCTGACAGAACTGCTACCGTACACATTGAAGCAGCAAGAAGCGCACAGATTATTTTCTTTTTCATACGTCATTCTCCTTAGATAAAATTAAGCAGGGCAGCGATGCCACCCTGCTTGAGTTTTTGTGTATCAGCCCTTTACAGCACCGCCTGTTACACCGGATACATAGAATCTCTGCATGATTGTGAAGAGAACTGTGATCGGAATAGCAACGACAACTGCACCTGCGCAGAATGTTGTAAAGTGAGACATGATGTACTCTCTGTCAAGCATCTTGTAGAGACCGTATGCAACTGTATAGTTCTGCATATTATCCTTCATGAAGTAGCTTACAAAGATATAGTCTGTCCACGGTCCGATAAATGTTGTCAGAGCCGTGTAAACAATGATAGGCTTGGAAAGCGGAAGAATTATGATCCAGAAGATCTGGTTTCTTGTTGCACCGTCTATCTTTGCTGCTTCGTCGAGTGATCTCGGGATCGTATCGAAGAAGCCCTTTGCAACCTGATATCCAAGACCTGCGCCTGCGGAGTATACGATAACGAGAGCGATAAGGCTCTGGCTGAGTCCGAGAAGACCCATGATAGCGTATACAGCAGCCATGGACATGAATCCGGGGAACATGCCGAGGATAAGTCCGACGTTAAGGAAAGTCTTACGGGATTTGAATCTCAGACGGCTGAACGCATAGGAAACCATGAGAACAAGCAGTGTTGAGAAAATACAGGAGAATACTGCAACGATAAAGGTGTTAAGGAACCATGTACCGAAGGGAAGCTCCTCATCAGTAAAGAGGTTTATGTAGTTCTGGAATGTCCACTGTTTCGGGAACAGGTAGGATACTGATGTACCAGACTCACCTCTGAATGACTGCAGAAGAAGCCATACGATAGGAAGTACCCAGATGATACACATAACAACGAGGATAGCATATACAACGCCATTGGCAAACTTCTTTTTTGCAGCGTAGCCAGACTTCATTTGTGATGATGTATTTGTCATGAGAATTCCTCCTCGTTCTTTGATGCCTTGGACATGTTGAATGTAATAAGTGAACCGGTTGCGCAGAGGATAAATACCATAATACCGATAACGGCAGCAAGGTTATAGTCCTTCTGTGTAACAGTCAGTTTATACAGCCATGTAACAAGGAGGTCGGTCTGACCGGCCTGATAGTAGTCCGTAGATGCCGGACCGCCGCCAGTAAGAAGATAGATAACGTTGAAGTTGTTGATGTTTCCTACGAAGGTGGTGATCAGGTACGGTGTAGTTACGAAGAAGATGTACGGGAGTGTGATCTTTGTGAACTGCTGTACAGCATTTGCACCGTCGATACGTGCGCTCTCGTAAAGATCCTCCGGGATATTCATAAGAAGACCGGATGTGATAAGCATTGTGTAAGGAACGCCGACCCACATGTTTACAACGATAACGAAGATCTTTGCAAGAAGCGGATCAGTAATCCACTTGATCGTAACAGTATGACCAACTGCAGCGCTGATCATGAGGTTGATTGAACCGTCGTCTCTGAAAAGGAGGTTCATGAGAAGGAGTGTAACGAACTGCGGAACAGCAGCGGTTACAACGAATACGGTTCTCCAGAATGCCTTGAACTTGATACCCTTCTTGTTGATGAGAAGAGCAAGGATGATACCAGCAACATAGTTTGAGAAGGTTGCAAATACAGCCCATACCAGTGTCCATGCGAGAATCATACCGAAGGTATGAGACTTCATCGGGTTTGCATAGAATACATCAGCGAAGTTCTGAAGTCCTACCCACCAGAACAGAAGGTGAGGCGGCTGATGCGACTGGTCGTAGTTTGTGAATGCGATAAAGATCGTAAATACGATCGGAAGTACCGTAAATGAAAGCAAGCCCACAACCGGGATGAAGAGCATTGTAACATGGAAACGCTCGTCGAGGAACATCTTCATTTCTGCAATGAAGCTAATATTCTTTTCGCCGGCAGCCTTTACAAGCTGGGTCTTGTATGCGCTCTTTGTATTTACTATGTATACAACAAAGAATGCAACGGAAATAAGAATGGACAGAACACCGAAGAGAAGGATCTTCATGGAGTCGGAACCTTCAACCTGGTGCATAATGCCGAGTGCGTCCGGAATCTGCATTTCTGCCTGATTACCGAGAACACCGTCCTGAATAATGTGATGACCTGCGCCGTCATTAGGAATATCAACCTCTACGCAGTAGAGCATTGAGATCCAGTATACGCCGAAAAAGATCATATAGCAGAAATAACCAACTTCGACTGCAAGGAAGATAAGGCCCTTCATGAACTGGCCATGGAAAATATTACCCATACCCATGAACAGATATGAAAGTTTGGTTCCGATATCGCCCTTGACAAAGCGCTGACCATATCCCTTGAAGCCATTTCCGATAAACTTGAAAACAGTCTTGAAGAAGAATACAATTATCGAAATAAGATTCTTGATGGCTCCGGGAATTCCGGTGAAGAAAGATTTGATCTTATATGCAATCTGCTGACCTCTCGTCATCTGCATATAGTCAAGATAGTTCATTCAAAATTCAACTCCTTTATAATTATTTTTGCCGTTAAGTATGAGCAGCCTGCAATGAACACAAGCTGCCCATAACATCAGTTCAACGTATTAAATAATTATACCTTAGTTAGCAAAGCCCTCTACTACCTTCTTGAGCTTCTCCTGGAGTTCAGCATCTGTGAGGTTGCCCTTAGCTGTAAGAATCTCGCCGCCGATACCGCCGACAGGAGTCCAGTACTTACCGCCTGCATTTGACTGCGGCTGTGAGAAGGGACGCTGAGCCTCGATAGCCTGTGCAGCTTCGTCAGAACCGATAGCTGTGATAGCATCCTTGAGGTAAGCGGTCTCAACCTTGTTCATAGCGTCAGATGTAGCTGTCGGAACGAAGCCTCTTCTGAGCTGTACGCCCTTGGAGTTCTTCATCCACTGGCCGCTCTCATCCTGGATACCATAGTATCTCTTGAGCTGTGACTCGGGGCATGTGAGGAAGTATGCAAGTACCTGAGCAGATACCGGGAACTTAGTAGAAGCGTTAACGCCCTCTACCTTGTAACCACCGAAGGAGCAGAGCTGCTTCTGCTCGCCGTCCATAAGTACGGTCGGGAGCTTAGCTGCGCCGAGGTTCTTGTCGCCGATCTTTTCCTTGATAGCCGGACCATTCCATGTACCTGTAATTGCAGCAGCAACAGTCTTGTTATCGAAGCCGTTTACAACTGCGCTGTCATCGCCTGAAC
Source organism: uncultured Eubacteriales bacterium (assembly GCA_900315875.1). GTDB lineage: Bacteria > Bacillota > Clostridia > Oscillospirales > Acutalibacteraceae > UBA1213. The sequence goes on from ONAX01000009.1 coordinate 53,423, forward strand.
CCTTGAAGCCTGCGTCAGCGCTCTCGCAGAGATGTGCGATAGCCTTTGCACCTGAGAGACCCTCGGGGCTGTCGAATGTACCTTCCTGAGTCTTGCCGTCCTTGAGGTTGATTGTAACACCAGCTGTGAAGAAGAAGCCGGAGTTATACCATGCGTTATCAACAGCCATCATGATGTTGGTGTTGTTTTCCTTAGCCTTAGCAACCATTGCGTCAAATGACTTGATATCCTCATCGTTGAAGATTCTCTTATCATAATACATGAAGTAACCGTTATCAGCTGTTCTCGGGAAGCAGTACGGTGTGCCGTCGATTGAGCAAACCTGAACAGCAGCATCGGTGTTGTCAGCCTTTACGTTGTTCATGAACAGCGGAGATACCTGAGCGATAGCGCCTGCCTGTACAAGAGCTCTGAGCTGGTCGTCAGCGAAGTTGAAGATATCAGCGCCGACTGACGGGTCTTCCATGATTGCAGCAGCGGACTTATCCTCGCCGTAAGAACCGAGAACCTGAACAGAGATCTCGTAGCGGCTGTCTGCATAATACTTCTTGAACTCTTCGATAAGAGCCTTTTCGAATGTAGCGTCATCGCCTGAGCACCACATCTTGAGCTTGATCTTGCCATCGTTTTTGCTAGCCTCTTCAGCCATAGCATCCTTCAGAGTAGATGTCATTTCATCAGTAAAGATCGGAGTTGCAGTTACAGCTTCTCCGCTTGACTCTGTGGTACCAGAAGTTGCCGGCGTTGTGGCAGGTGTGGATGTAGTCGTAGCGGGTGTACCTGTAGTACAGCCGGCAAGAGCAGTTGCAGCCATCATGCCTGCGAGAACGATAGCAAGAGTTCTTTTTGTTTTAGAAACCATTGTAATGTCCCTCTTTCTGTTAATATAGTTTTTATTCGCACGTTTAGTGCCTCCTGGCAGCAGACACCGACTGCATTACCGACCGCCCGAAGGGCAGAACGATATATAGTGCCTATCAGCCACTGTAAATATGATACCATAGGAAACCGTCGATTTCAACAGGTCACTGTCATTTTTATGCATATTAATAAATCTGTTCGCAATAGTTTGTGCAATATGACATCACAATTATAGCTTTTTGTAATATTTGCATATTTTAAACAGTGATTATTGTAGATATTATATATTTCGACTTTGTGCAAATTCTCTAATCGAGTTTTTAAGAATAAATGAATTATGTTTCGGATGTGTTAATTTTCAGCCGTTCAGTTGTAAAAATTGTCTAAAAAAGGTCATTTTCAGAATTATCACTGTCAATTTACACAAAATCAAATCATCAAAATGTTTTTACTTTCAAATATCATTTTTGTACAAATAGCAAAAAACCACCCTTTTCGGGTGGTTTACATTGTGTTGGCATCTTCCTATTTTTCCGGGACGTCACCATCCAAGTATCTTCGGCACTATCGAGCTTAACTTCCGTGTTCGGCATGGGAACGGGTGGACCCTCTTCGTCGCTTTCCTGACGACTTCATTATTATAGCACAGTGTTTTTGAAAATGCAAGTGTTTTTTGAAAAAAATTTTATTTTTTTTCGCCAGACCTGTCAGCTGTCGGTTTTCTCCTCTGCTGTCATTTCTTCAGTGTTCCGGCTGCGGTTTTTTCTTTCCATATAGTACACTGCCATGCAGAATATCAGCATAACCGCGGAAACGCCGCGTACTATCCATACATACGGGTGCTGCATAAGGTCCGCAGAAAGAAACTCATTCGCAGTCCACCAACCGCCAAGAAACAAAAAATACAGGCTCATCGGCAAAACCGCACGGCTTTCGCTGCGAAACCTGACAAACAGAACAACCGCAACAAAAAACCATAGTCCTGCATAAACAAATCCCATTCTTTTCCCCTCTTCTTTTTACGGCACCCCCAAAAGGGATGCAGGATAATCTTAATCAGTATGCTTGCTGCCGGAGGGCTTGTTTTTCATGCCGCCAACAAGCACGCTTATTACAAGCCATGCGACAACAGCAATCAGAATAATGTAATGGATAATATCCATTAAGGCATTGCCGGGAGCGATCTGCGATACAGCATAGTCCGCAAGAAGCCAGATTCCCTCTGACAGGAACAGAATTGAAACAGGACGATAAAACGGAAGCATCCTCATTCTTGGCGTAAACATAAGCGTAGCAGCCACGAGGCAGCAGACAGCAGCAATAATAGGAAGAATCATAAACCGGCACCCCTTACATTATATAGTAACTTACCGGATACCATATCCGGCATCTGTTTAGATTATACATTGTTAATCATCAAAAATCAAGTCCCACAGGCGAGCCTCCGCTGTCAATTCGAACCGTCGCTCGTTACACTCAGGATAAGCACTTGCAGCAGGCTTGTTACAGCAATGCTTCCGCAATACAGAGAAAAAGCATACACACCCGTATTTGCGAGCGTGTATGCCCTGATTATCAGATTACTATCATTTCAGCACGCTGAGCAGAACACCTGCTGCAACTGCCGAACCGATAACGCCTGCAACGTTCGGACCCATAGCATGCATGAGCAGGAAGTTGCCGGGGTTTTCCTCCTGACCGACCTTCTGCGAAATACGCGCTGCCATAGGAACGGCAGAAACGCCTGCAGAACCGATAAGGGGGTTGATCTTTCCGCCGGTTGCCTTGCACATGATCTTGCCGAATACTACACCGCATGCGGTAGCAAGGCAGAATGCAAACAGTCCGAGTCCTGCAATACCGAGCGTCTGCAGGTTAAGGAATACCTTACCGGAAGTAGTAGCGCCGACCGTTACGCCGAGGAATATGGTGATGATATTCATCAGCTCATTCTGTGCGGTCTTGCTCAGACGGTCAACAACGCCGCTTTCCTTGAAGAGGTTTCCGAGCATGAGCATGCCTACGAGCGGAGCAGCGTCAGGCAGAAGCAGTGATACGATAACAACAACGATTATCGGGAAAATGATTCTCTCCAGCTTTGATACCGGACGAAGCTGTCCCATTACAATGGAGCGCTCTTTTTTGGTGGTAAGTGCTCTCATGATAGGCGGCTGGATAAGCGGTACAAGCGCCATATAGGAATATGCCGCAACGGCGATCGGGCCTAAAAGCTCAGGAGCGAGCTTTGTTGTTACGAAGATAGCTGTCGGGCCGTCTGCACCGCCGATGATTGCGATGGAGCCTGCCTGTGCCGGCGTAAAGATACCGAGCAGAGTAGCTATAATAAATGTAAGGAAAATTCCGATCTGTGCAGCAGCGCCGAGAATAAAGCTCTTCGGGTTTGCGATCAGCGGACCGAAATCTGTCATACATCCGATTCCGAGGAATATAAGCGGCGGATAAATGCCGAGCTTTACACCCTGATAGAGATAGTAGAACAGTCCGCCGTATTCAGTGTGGTTATAATATGTAATGCCGTCTATCACGGTAGTGGTATAAGAAGCGGGATCAAGCTGCAATGCCTTCATCTGCTCCAGCGTCAGCATTTCCGTAGTAGGCAGTCCCATAATATCCGGGAACAGGTTAACTATACACATGCCGAAAGCTATCGGCAGAAGAAGAAGCGGCTCGAACTGCTTTTTTATCGCAAGATACATCAGTGCGAATGAAATAACGACCATTACGTAGTTCTGCCACGGCAGCTTTGAAAAGCCCGATTCTGTGAACAGATGGACTATTATCTGCCAAAGCTGATTAAGTATTTCCATTGGTCAACTTCCTTTCTGGGATTAATTACTGTCTGTTCAGAACGGTCTGGTATTATCAAGAACACCTGCTCTTGACCATGCCGAGCGTGACGTTTTTGATCTGCGAACCGACTGAACCCTGTGCGGACGATCTCCGTACACAGCGTCGACTGCGGCAGCAATAACAGCAATAATCTCTCCGGGAATTTCGCCGTCATCCTCATCCTCTTCGTCATCCGTCACAGCCGCTGCAGCAGCCGTATTTTCGTTTCCGACGTTCACCGTCGTTTTCCGGGCTTTCTTCTTATCCGCGGAGTTCTGCGCTGCGACGATGATCTTGCTGTACAGTGTTACAACTATAATCAGCAGTATCAGCACCACAAAAACCACTATAAACCCTGCGAGAAGGAGAATGAATGCCTGCATCAAGTTGTTCATATTCTTTCCCCCTGATAAATGTGCGTTCGTTCATAAACGCAATATATATTAATTCTAACATAGTCAGCCGAAAAATTCAAGCACCGGAGAAAGTATTTCAAAAATTTACTCAAACCGGAAAACAGGCATCATAGCCGGAAAATTTTTCTTGACTTTTTATAATGCGGGTGATATAATAACCCTGTTATGCGTTAGCATATCCTTGCTCCCGAAGAGGGGGCCAAAAGTCCAGAAGGAGGTGCAAAAAATGACAGTTATCAATTCTTATGAGGCCGTAATCGTTATTTCCTTAAAGGCAGGCGAAGAGGCTGTGGCTGAGACTGTTAAGAAATTCAAGGAGCTTATCGAAAAGAGCGCTACAATGGAAAGCGTCGATGAGTGGGGCAAGAGAAGACTTGCTTATCCCATCAACAAGGAAACAGATGCTTACTATGTTCTCTTCAACTTTAAGTCCGATGCCGAATTCCCGGCAGAGCTTGACAGAATCACAAAGATCACTGACGGCGTTCTCCGTTCAATGATCATCAAAAAAGAAGAAGCTTGATCAGGGAGGAAGAAACATGAATAATGTATCTTTGATCGGCAGACTCACTGCAGATCCCGAGCTGCGCACCACACAGTCCGGCGTATCAATGGCAAGATTCAGTGTTGCTGTTGACAGACGCGTAAAGGCTGGCGAAGAGCGTCAGGCAGACTTTATCAATATAGTTGCTTGGCGTCAGACCGCAGAGTTTGTGTGTAAGTATTTTTCCAAGGGTCAGCGTATTGCAATAACCGGTTCTATCCGTACCGGCTCGTTCACTGACCGCGAAGGAAACAAAAGATACACTACTGAGGTCTGGGCAGATAATGCGGAATTCTGTGAGTCAAAAGGCAGCGGCTCGTCATCACATGACGGCGGCAACAGCTACAGCAACAACTACAACAGGCAGTCCTCATACCGTCAGGAAGCTCCGTCCAATGCTGCATACAGCAGCGGCGACGCAGGCGACTTTGTCGATATGCCTTCGGACGATGACCTGCCCTTTTAATTAAAAGACAAGGAGGAAACCTCGAATGGCTGAAAAGATCGAAAGAGATAACCGCAGAGGCGGACGCAAGGGCCGCAAGAAGGTTTGCGCATTCTGCGTAGACAAGATCGACGTTATCGATTACAAGGATATATCCAGACTTCGCCGCTTCATGTCTGAAAGAGCGAAGATTCTTCCCCGCAGAGTAACCGGTACATGCGCACGTCATCAGCGTGAGCTTACAGTTGCTATCAAGCGTGCAAGATATCTTTCACTTCTTCCCTATACAAGCGACTGATTTTAAAAAACAGAAACGCTGCACCGACAGGTGCTTCAGATCTGCAAATGTCAAAGCCGATGAATTTCTTATTCATCGGCTTTTTTGCTGCTTATTTACTTTTTATTTCACAAAAGACATTGATGTGACGTCGAACAATCCGCTGTCCGTTATGCGCAGCTCAGGGATAACCGGCAGAGCCATGAACGAAAGGGTAATGAACGGATCAATGTCCTTTGAAACACCCATGTCATACGCCTTTCTGATTATCTCATCAAGAGCAGGGATGAAACGATCTGTCGGCTCAGTGCTCATCAGTCCGCCAAGACGAAGCGGAAGGCTGCCTATTACCTCACCGTCGCATACTATCGTATAGCCGCCGCCGATCCGTATGAGCTCGCTGACCGCCGCCTTCATGTCTGCATCGTTGTCTCCGATCATGACTATATTGTGGCTGTCGTGTGCGACTGTTGTTGCAATAGCTCCGTGCGACAGTCCGTACCCTTTGATATAGGCTGCCGAATGGAATCCGGTTGCATTGTGGCGCTCAATAACTGCGATTTTTCGTATTTCGCCGTTTCTGATACCTCTTTCAAGCTCATCTGCGCTCATTTCAAGCTTTTTAGTAACTATCTGACCGCCGATTATTCCGATAACGCTGTATCTGTCCTGCTTTTTAATCGTGAAATCAAGTTTTTCAACGTCGCCGCAGTTTACATCCGAGAGCAGCTCACTTCTGTAGCGGATTTTCCTCGGAGCTCCAAGCTCCGAAACAGGGACGCCATCCTTATAGACATCGAAAACCTCCATGCTTTCGAGATCGTTTACTATTACAATATCAGCCTTGTATCCGCACCCCAGAGCGCCGATTCCTTTAAGCCCGTATATTCTTGCAGCATTCAGTGTTCCTATGCGCACTGCGGTAACAGGATCCATGCCAAGAGCAATGGCGCGGCGGATATTGTAGCGGATAGTACCATCACGTCGTATGTCCGCCAGGTGCTTGTCGTCCGTGCAGAATGCAAGACGGGAAGTGTCTATATTGCTGTCAATAACGCCGGGAATGATGGCGTCGAGATTCCGGCTTGCGGAGCCCTCACGGATCAGCACAGCCATTCCGCAGCGCAGCTTTTCAAGCGCTTCCTCAAAGGTGATGCTCTCGTGGTCGGTTTTGACACCGGCGCACACATAAGCATTGAGTGCCTTTCCGCCGCCCATCGGGAAATGTCCGTCGATAATCATTTCTTCAAAGGCTTCGAGCTTGTCCAGAACATCGGGGTCACATTCCAGAAGTCCGACGAAGTTCATCATTTCGCCAAGACCAAGTATATGCGGATCATTTTTAAGAGCGGTCAGCTCCCATGCGTCGAGATTTGCTCCTGAATGCTCAAATGGAGTACACGGAACGCAGGACGGAAGCATTATGTAGTAATTGATGTTTGTACGCTTAGCCGCTTCAAGAATATTCCTCAGCGCAAGCAGACCGCCGACGTTTCCTATTTCATGCGGATCGGTAATGATGGTAGTTGTACCCTGGCGCAGTTCCTCGGCTGCATAGTATTCGGGCGCTGTCATTGAGGATTCTACGTGAACATGAGCGTTGATGAAGCCGGGACAGATGTATTTTCCCCTGACGTCCCTTTCTACGGTACCCTCATACTCACCGATACCCAGAATAAGTCCGTCCTTTACTGCAAGGTCACCTTCGATTATCTCGCCTGTAAAAACATTTATTATTTGTCCGTTTTTAAGCACAAGGTCAGCTTTTATATTTCCCTTTGCCGCTTTTATAATAGTCTGTCTGTTCATTTTTTCCTCCCATATCTATTCCGCCAAAATAAATTCTTCATAGTTTTTTGTCAGCTCTTCCCAGTGTCGGGATGTTGTGCTGTATGCTTCTTCAGCCTTTATTCCGTTTGTTGTGATATCAAGATATTTCTGGATAAGCTGCCGGAGCTCAGGTATACTGCCATCGTCAACGGCATAATATTTTGTTCCGTTGCATGCTACAGTGAAAAAGCACACTACACGAAAATCACCCTTTACCTTTTCTGCCGGAACTTCGTAGCCAACGTTTATTTCCTTGCTGTACTTTTCAAAGTGACATTCCTGTATAAGCTCCTGCATGCGCTCAAGGTCATCCCGACTAATCTTTGTCTTTGCCTTTGCCTTATATTCCTCAAAACGGTCCTCGCCTTCCTTGTCAAAGGTGGAATAGCTTCCCATAACACTGACTCTGCCGCTTGCGTCTACGCTCAGGCATGTCTGGAAACCCTGCCACGTCGGGTCGTCCACACCGTAAAGCTCCTCGTAGTACCGGAACATCGATACTCCGTCGAAGTCACCCTCGCTGATATAATCATTTGGCGGCTCGGAAAAGTCGAAAACCATGTTGTCTTCCGCCTTCCATTTGCTAACCATAGTATCGAACTTTTCTCTGTCCTCACGGCGTATCATATCAGAAGCAAAGTGGATAAGCTCTGTACAGCTTCTGGACTGAACCGGATATTTTGAAGCCGAGTTCTCACACATTTTTTCGGTAACGAGATAAGAGTTTTCACCGCTTACGACTGACACCGACGGATACGCAGACCAGTCTGCACTCCACTGATTCATATCACTGATAATACGTATTCCTGATTCATCAATCCGTTTTTTCAGCTCGGTGAAATTCTCGTCGGGAAGGTCGGTTTCCAGAACAGGGGGCATTCCTTTGAAGTTTCTGATTTCCTCAGGAGGAATATATTTTACCTGCGCAGTACCGTCAGCAAAAACCGTGATCTGAATATTATCCTCATCGCAGCCTGTATAATCATCTCCCGGCAAAAGCTCATAATCCGGATACAGTCCCTCGCTGTAGCGCATCATTATGCCCTCGGACGGAAGCTCAAGCTTCATCTGTTCATTGATATGACGATTGCGTACATCGTTACGAAAAGCAACTACCAATATCAAAACTGAAAAGAACAAAAGAATAACGGCAGCGAAAACCGATACAATAATAGCTATAGTTCTTGTTTTCACAGAGCTTCTCCCCTGTCACTAAGTTTATATTTCAATTGTATCATCATAACTCTGATAAGTCAATGCCGCTGCAAACTCAGGCCGACAAGCCGACGGTGCTTGATTATTTGAGAAATTTGTGATAGAATAGTATACGGAGGATTGTACCTCCTATATATAGTGAAGGGTGGAGTAACAATGAGCATGGGAAAAATCCTCGTAGTTGACGATGATATAAATATCTGTGAGCTGCTGAGGTTGTATATTGAAAAGGAAGGCTATGACGTTATTATTGCAAATGACGGCGGTCAGGCGGTAACAAAATTCAAAACCGAAAAACCGAACCTGGTCATGCTCGATATAATGCTGCCTGTTCTCGATGGCTGGCAGGTGTGCAGAGAGATACGCAAGACCTCACAGTGCCCGATAATTATGCTGACGGCAAAGGGCGAGGTTTTCGATAAGGTTCTCGGACTTGAGCTCGGCGCTGATGACTACGTTGTCAAGCCTTTTGAAACAAAGGAAATTGTCGCAAGAATAAAAGCTGTTCTGCGCAGAGTGAACGACGGCGGATCTGTACAGACAGAAGCAAGACAGCCCAATAAGGAAGTAAGCTATGATAAGCTTATCATCAACCTGACAAACTATGAGCTCAGAGTAAACGGCGAGCAGATAGATACACCGCCTAAGGAAATGGAGCTTATCTATCACCTTGCAAGTAATCCGAACAGAGTTTTTACGCGCGACCAGCTCCTCGACGAGGTCTGGGGCTTCGATTATTACGGCGATTCAAGAACCGTTGACGTTCACGTAAAAAGACTCAGAGAAAAGCTTGAGGGCGTGTCGGATAAATGGGCACTCAAGACCGTATGGGGAGTAGGTTATAAATTTGAAGTTAAGGATAAAGAGTAAATTTGACGTTATTACAAAAAAATCCCTCTTCGGTAAATATATTAACGTCAGCGTTCTCATAGTATTTCTGAGCTTTCTGGTGCTCGGCGTTATCCTGACTATCGCAATATCCAATTACTGGGCAAATGAAAAATATCTGCAGCTTGACACAAGAGCGCAGAATTACGCAGAATTCATACGTGAAAACGCCGCAGTAAACGAACCCATCAGCGAAAATGCCAGCCCGAGCGCACGTATCAATAATATACAGAATATCAAAAACCTGCTCAGCTTTATCGCAAGAGACGCAGGAGTCGATATTCTTGTCGAAACAACCGAAGGCTATGTGCCTGTTGTTGTAAAGGGCAATACCCCATCATCACAGGACCAGCCCGACGACAACAAGAATATCTATGAAAAAATGGCGCTTACTACCGAGATACCTGACGCAGTTGCTGAAAACGGCAGTTACTTTGCTACGGGAAAGCTGGAAAATCATTATACAAACGACCGCTATATCGCAGCGCGCCCGATAACGTATCTCAGTAATCCGAACAGCGATACGCCTATCGTTATGGGAATAGTTATCGTTACTGCACCGACTGAGGACATTTCTGATTTCACGGACATGGTGCTGAAAATATTCGTGCTGTCGGCTATTGCGGCACTGGCAATCTCCCTTTTCGCAATCGGACTGTTTTCATACAACCTTGTGCGCCCGCTTAAACAGATGGCGCAGGCCGCAAAGCAGTTCGGACGAGGCGATTTCAGCGTCAGGGTTTCCGAAACCAGCAACGACGAAATCGGAGAGCTTGCCGTCGCATTCAACAATATGGCGGAATCTCTTTCCAGCTCGGAAACAACCAGAAAAAGCTTTGTTGCGAACGTTTCCCATGAGCTGAAAACTCCTATGACAACTATCGCCGGATTTATTGACGGTATTCTGGACGGCACGATCCCGCCGGAAAAGCACAACTACTACCTTTCAATAGTATCCGAGGAAATAAAACGACTGTCGCGTCTGGTGCGCTCCATGCTCGACCTTTCAAGAATTGACAGCGGCGAGCTGAAAATCAATTACCAGAATTTCGACCTGTTTTCAATGCTTGTTACAATCGTAATAACCTTTGAACAGGAAATAGAGAAGCGCAATATCGAAATACGCGGACTTGACCGCATAACTCCTAAGATAGTCTACGGCGACAAGGACCTTATTCACCAGGTTGTATATAACCTGATAGAAAATGCCGTAAAATTCACCAATGAGGGCGGCTATATCGCCTTTACAATAATCGAGGACGCAGACAGAACGACATTCACCGTAACAAACAGCGGTACAGGTATAAAGAAATCCGAAATACCGCTGGTGTTCGAGCGTTTTTACAAAACGGATAAATCGCGCAGCAAGGACAAGAAGGGACTCGGTCTCGGACTGTATCTTGTAAAGAGCATAATACGACTGCACGGCGGTGAAATAGAAGCAGACAGCGAATACGGTGAATTCACACGTTTCCGCTTCTATCTGCCGAGAAAAAAGGACAGCGCAAAACGCGCAAAGACAGATCCGAAGGGTCTGAAGGAGGCTGAAAAATGAACAATCCCTATGGCTCAAACGAATACTGGGGAGAGGGTTACTATCCTCAGGGATATGACCAGTACGGCGATACGTCGTATTATCAGGCACCGGGCTACAATAATATAGCCGCACAGTTCAATTCTCCCGGATCTCCGTATTCGCCTTATGCATATCCGCAGTACCAGAAAAAGAAAAGCTCAACCCTTAAGATAGTGCTCATCATCTCACTGATTTTAGGAGTTTTACTCATTATCTTCGGTCTGATAATAGGCTGTCTTGTTCTGCTGATACATTCTGTTTCAAATTATGACATAAGCGACGGCAGAATACGCCAGTATTCGTATGATGAAAATCCGATACTTCCGAATTCTCCGGACGCCGCGGCTGATATCAACGGCCCGCAGATTTCCGCAGTGGAAACCTCAGGCGTTTATTCCGAAAACACTAAGGTTGCAAGCGATGTTTATTCAAAGGCTTCTCCGTCTATAGTATGTATTACATCGTACAAAAAAGGCGGCGATTATACCCTCGACGCAGAGGGCGAAGGCTCCGGAATAATCTTCTCGGCAGACGGCTATATTGTCACAAACAGCCATGTTGTGGACGATTCCAAGCAAACCGGCGTTGCCGTAATGCTTGCAGACGGTACACAGTATCTCGGAACCGTTATAGGTATCGATGTCAAAACAGATCTTGCCGTTGTAAAGATCGACAGCAAGGAGCTTCCCCCGGCTGAATTTGCAAATTCGTCATCACTTGTGGTCGGTCAGGAGGTCTTTGCAATAGGCAACCCCGGCGGATCAGCCTTTTCCAATTCACTGACCAAGGGTACAATATCAGCTCTTGACAGAGTTATCGAAGGCGACAGCTATCTGAGGTATATACAAACCGACGCTGCCATAAACCCCGGAAATTCCGGCGGCGCACTTGTTAACGAAATCGGTCAGGTTATCGGTATTAACACAGCAAAGATAGTGGCAAGCGGATATGAGGGTATGGGCTTTGCAATACCCAGCAATACGGTAATAGAAATTGCCAACAAGCTTGTGCGCTACGGCTATGTGAACGACAGAGGTACTCTCGGCGTGGACGGCACAACCGTATCGCTGTACAGTGCAAAGACAAACAATGTTCCTCAGGGAATGATGATAACCTCCATTTCAAGTGAAAGTCCGCTAAAAAAGACCGACGCCCAGGTTGATGATATCATTACCCATATCGAAGGCAAGCGTGTATTCACAGCATCAGATGTCACCGAGGTTCTGAAGGAATACAGTCCGGGCGACGTAATTGAGCTGACAATATTCCACCCTGAATCCGGCGGCGGAAAGGAATTTACAGTCAAAGTAAAGCTTCTTTCCGACACAGGGTCAGAATAAGGGAATAACGAAAAAAATATTATCCAATTTGTAAAAAAACTATTGAAAAATACAACATGTTGTGGTATTATATAGTTACACCACTAAGATTACTAATCACCCCTTTGTTGTTTTTTCATTATCCCTTCCTTTGTACAGGGCACAGTCTGTTGGCTGTGCTCTGTACATTTTTGCGTCCAGACAAAAAAACAGCCGGGATAATCCCCGACTGCTGTCATTCCGATTCAGTGCACGCAGAAGGCACGCGCTTACCTGGCTCCCTTCAGCTCCTCAATACATGATGCACATACGCTCTGATCCTTATATGTTATGATATTTTCCGCCTCGCCGCAGAACACACAAGCCGGACGGTACTTCCTGATAACAACGCTTTCGTTATCGAGGAAAAATTCAACAGAATCCACACCGCTTGTTATTCCGAGGCTTTTTCTTATATCCGACGGAAGGACCAGTCTTCCCAGCTTATCGATCTGTCTTACATATCCTACAGCTCTCATATTCATACCTCCTTGTAATTCAAAATTCATGGATTCTTTGTATCCTAATTTTACTATTTATTTCCAAAAATGTCAATAGAAAAATTGAATTTTTTGTCAAAAAAGCAAGTCACAATTGCATTATTGTACCTATTTGTAACAATAATCCCACAAAGAATATTGAAATAACCGATATTTAAGCTATTTTTGTCGTTTTTTGTACAATTTCGTCGCTTTGCATCAATACTATAACCACTTTTTTCGTATAAGGCGAAATTATTCAAATTGGTAATTATTATGTAAAAAAGGTATTAATTCGGGACGATTATCTGAATAATACAGCGATATATAAGTTTTAATTATGCATCGCCAATCACATTTATTTGCAGAAAAAGCAAAACCATTCTTTTTCTTTTTTCAAACGCTGATACACCCGGAAAGATTAATATTTTTTAAAACAGTTTTATTTGCCCGGAAAATATGTTATAATACAGTCATCAGATCAATGCAGCCGCATGCGGTAATAAAGAATGTCGGCACAGGACTGCTAACGGCCTGCAACATAATAACAGGAGGCAAAACCCATGATTAAAGATGTAACTGAAAATGTAAAGTATATCGGTGCGGACGACCCGGAGCTGGAGCTTTTTGAAAGCCAGTACCACCTGCCGGAGGGCATGTGCTACAATTCCTATGTCATTCTCGATGAAAAGATCGCCGTACTGGATACGATAGACGAAAGAAAAACCGACGAATGGTTCGATAACCTCGACAAGGCTCTCGGCGGCAGAAAGCCCGATTACCTTGTAATCAGCCATCTCGAGCCTGACCACGCAGCAAATATTGCAAACGCTGCTGCAAAATACCCTGAAATGAAGCTTGTCGGAAATGCAAAGACCTTTGCTATGCTTCCGCAGTTTTTCGACATCGATGTTGAAAACAGAAAGGTTGTCGTAAAGGAAAAAGACAGCCTCGATCTTGGCGGACACAAGCTCACATTCTACACTGCACCCATGGTACACTGGCCCGAGGTAATGGTCTGCTTCGAGGAAACAGAAAAGATTCTCTTCTCCGCTGACGCATTCGGAAAATTCGGCGTAATGGATGCCGAGCCGGACGACTGGGCATGCGAGGCAAGAAGATATTACTTCAATATCTGCGGCAAATACGGCGCACAGGTACAGGGTCTGCTCAAAAAAGCCGCTGCCCTTGACATAAAGACAATCTGTCCCCTGCATGGCCCCATTCTGACAGAAAACCTCAGCTACTACATAGGTCTGTATGACACATGGAGCAAATACGAAGCTGAAACAGACGGCATTTTCATTGCATACGGCTCAATTCACGGCGGTACGAAGAAGGCTGCTGAAAAGCTGTATGAAATTCTCAGCGCAAAGACAGACAAGAAGATTTCCATCTCCGATCTGTCACGCAGCGATATGCACGAAAACATTGAGGATGCATTCCGCTACAGCAAGATGGTCATGCTTGCACCGAGCTATGACGGCGGTCTCTTCCCCCCGGCTGCTGATTTCATCAACCTGCTGAAATCAAAGACATACCGCAGCCGCAAGGTAGCTCTGGTAGAGAATTTCTCCTGGGCAGCATCTGCAGGAAGAGTCATGAAGGAAGCATTCGAGGGCATGAAGGACGTCACCCTTATCGGCGACACGGTTTCTATCAAATCCACAGTCAAGCCCGCCGACATTGAGCGGCTCGAAGCACTTGCAGACGCAGTAATAAATGCATAAGCAATAATACCAAAGGCACCGCACGGATCAATTTTCCGGCGGTGCCTTGATTTTTTATTTATTTGAGTGTAAGCCTTACTCTCAGTGTTCCGTTTTCCTCATTCCGCAGTATTTTTATACTGTTTTTATCGATTCTGTGGTCGGAATCAACGATCTCGTTAACCTCGTCAATATAATAATAGAACCTGTACGGGCTGCTGTAGAACAGCATATCGACACATTCGGAATAATCAAGCGTCGGAGCTATAACTATCGGTATCATAACCTCGCCGTTTCTGACCCTGTTGGCGATAAAGGCAATCATTGCCTCGTCGGTTCCGTCGCTGAATTCAGTTATCTTGATGCCCTCGACGTAATAATAGTTCATATCCATCGAATTGCACACAGGAACAAAGAAATTCCTCGTTTCGGTTTCCGTTGCGTTTTCGGTGACCGTTTCCGTCATTTCTTCAGCTATGACATGGTTGCGGCAGATAGTAATATCGTCAACATTGAAATGCTCATACGTTATCAGATCGTCCGTATCGTCCCACGTAGCATCCACATGATACCATACGCCGTCCAATTCAATGATATTCCACATATGTGCAACGCCGTTGCCCTGACCTCTTATAGTGCAGCATTCAATGCCTGCTCTGGACATAAGAAGCTGGAATGCCTTTGAATAGCCCTCGCACACAGCGCGTCCGTCAACAATTGCACCGTATGAGCTGAAATAGCTCCAGCCGTCCGAAAAGCCCTTTACCTCATCAGCATAGCTGCAGCCTGCAAGAAGCCGGTCATGTATAGTCTTTTCGCGCTTATAAGGCGTCATGTCCGCGCTGATACCCTCGAGCAGCTCATCCATACGTTCACTCAGCCTTGCAATCCTTGCCTTACAGTCATCCGCAGAAACGTCGGTATAGCACTCAATTATGGTATCTCCGCCGGAATGAACATAGCCAAAGACATTATTCAGCCAGAACACCTGAGGATTATCATACAGAAAGGCATTAAGAGCATGCCGCAGCGCGTCCTCTCCGATATCGGAGTTCTCTATGCGTATTCTTTCAGTGGTGTATCTTCCCTTGTCATCCGTTTCCTTGGAAATATTATAAACACTTTCCGACAGGCGGTTATAAACCTCGCGCTCCTGCACTGACACAAGAGTCTGCAGACCCTTGTCGCACTTAACTTCGCTTATTACCCCTTCATATGCAAGAGATACCTCGTCTATACGGTCGTACGCCATATCGGGATAGCTTTCATCAATGCGTACAGCCTCGATACTGCTTTTATACGATGAAGGTGCGAAATTGTTCAAAAGAAGCAAAACGCACGAAACCAGCAGTGTCAGCGAAAAAGCGAAGAACATCACATAAAGGATCCGGGACAGAAATCTTTTCAAACAACCTCACCACACTATCCCAATCGTCCGAAATTACAAATAATTACTTTTTCTTTTCGACCTTTGTACCGGCATTTTTCTTCTGATAATTTGCAAGATTCTGTCTTGTTTTCTTAAGATCCTGCAGGTTCTTTGAAAGATCCTCGTCAGCCTTTTGCATAAGACTGTCAATATACTTGTTTGCAGCGCTCTTTATTTCCTCAGCCTGATTCTTTGCATTGAAAATGATTTCGTCGGCCTTCTGCTGAGCCTGCTTGACAATCTCATTCTGTGCCACCATTGCCTTGGAGCGCTCCTCAGCCTGCTGAACGATCAGTTCAGCCTCTTCCTTGGACTTATTGATAATATTTGTGCGGTCTGCAGCAATAGCCTTAGCCTGTTTCAGCTCACTGGGGAGATTTGTTCTCATCTCTTCGATGATTTCGTTCAGCCTTTCGGTATTTACAACAGTCTTGCCGCCGCTGAGCGGAATTGTAAATGCACCGTCGGCGATTTCCTGTAATTCGTTGATAAGCATTTCCATTTTCATTTTAATCTGCTCCTTTGTTTAATCCTGGATTTAATTTCATCGTGAACACATTCC
The DNA here is from genome assembly GCA_900315875.1 of uncultured Eubacteriales bacterium. Classification (GTDB taxonomy): domain Bacteria; phylum Bacillota; class Clostridia; order Oscillospirales; family Acutalibacteraceae; genus UBA1213. The sequence goes on from ONAX01000009.1 coordinate 69,862, forward strand.
GGCACAAAGGGTGAAATATCGCCCCCGAGGATGCCGACCTGTTTTACTATACTTGAACTGAGGTACATATTCACTGCGCTCGTCGTAAGAAATACAGTTTCGATCTCCGGCGCAAGCTTGCTGTTGGTGAGCGCCATCTGGAATTCATATTCAAAATCCGATACTGCACGCAGACCCTTCAGAATGACCGTGGCGTCAACTGATTTTGCGAAGTCAACCAGAAGTCCTTCAAATTCGACTACTTCCACGTTCTGTATATCCTTTGTGGCACTGCGCAGAAGCTCACCTCTCTCTTCCGCGGTAAACCACGGTTTCTTTTCCATATTGATTCCCACAGCAACAATGACCCTGTCGAACATCTTTGCAGCACGTCTTATTATATCGACATGTCCAAGAGTGACCGGATCAAAGGAGCCGGGGTATACTGCTGTTGTCATATACCGTCCACTTCCCTGCCTGAATAGATACTGATCCTTATTTTGCCGTACTTATATTCCTTTTTTCTGCAAAGCGTTCCGACTTCCTCCGGGAGCTGTTCATCCTCCGGGTGCTCGCATATCACCATGCCGCCCTCAGAGAGCACGCGCGGCGCACGTTCAAGTGCTGCCTGCAGCAGACCGGTCTTATACGGCGGGTCAAGAAAAATGATATCAAAGGTACCCGCGGCACCGTCGAGGTATTCGGGTGTACTGCGGCAGAGAACCTGTGCGCGGTCTGACAGTCCGCAAAGCTCAAGATTCTTTTTAATTATTTCCACCGAGCGTCGGCTGTTATCAAGAAACAGCGCTGACTGCGCCCCTCTTGACAGAGCCTCTATTCCCATCTGACCGGAGCCTGCGAAAGCGTCCAGGAAGCGTCTGCCCTCAACGGAAAACTGTATTATACTGAAAACCGCTTCTTTAACCGTATCGGTAGTCGGGCGAACATCATTGCCCTGCGGCGGGATAAGTCTTCTGCCCCTTGCCGAGCCTGTGATAACTCTCATTCATAACCTCCGGGACCACAAAACTATATATAGTGTTTCCTTATATAATTATCGGAAATTATACGCAAAATGTCAATAGGTTTTTTGCATATCTTTGACAAATATTCTTACAAATATATGTTCATCAGATACAACCAAAAACTAATTATAATAATCATAAACTGCCTGGGCTGCAGGCTTTGTCATTCCCTTGACACCCATAAGCTCCTCGAGGCTTGCATTTTTTATCCGTTCGATAGTTTTGAAGGTGCGAAGAAGCTCCTTTGCCCTCTTTTCTCCCACTCCGTCAATCTGAGTCAGTGACATTGAAAGGCTTCTTTTTGCGTGCTTTCTGCGGTGATAGCCTATTGCAAAACGGTGCACCTCGTCCTGTATTCCTGAAACAAGCGTAAATGCGCGGCGTTTTCCGCTTATGGCTATTTCCTTGCCCTCGTCCGTTATCGCACGGGTACGGTGATGGTTGTCCTTTACCATGCCGAAAAGCGGTATATCCAGTCCGAAACGTTCCAGAACAGGACGCACGGCGCTCACCTGACCCTTGCCGCCGTCGAGCAGTATCAGATCCGGCAGCCGTCCGAAGCCCTCTCCGCTGTCCTTATTCTTGAAATATTCCTCAAATCTTCTTGTCAGAACCTCTGTCATCGAGCCGTAGTCATCCTGACCCTCGAAGCTCTTTATTTCAAAGCGGCGGTATGCTTTCTTGTAGGGTCTGCCGTCCCTGAATACGACCATGCCTGCAACGTTATCAGCACCTGCGGTGTGGGATATATCATAGGCTTCTATAAATGCCGGAGGCGATTGCAGACCAAGAAGCTCCGCAAGCTCCCCAAGCGCCGAAAGCTCGTGTCCGAGGTGACCGTGGCGCTGTGCCAGTGCTTCTGCGGCATTCTCACGGCACATGGTAATGATATGCATGCTGTCTCCGCGCTGCGGATGGGCTATTCTCACGCTTTTCGAACGCTTTTCCGCAAGCCACTGCTCAAGCAGCTGTTCGTCCTCTGCTTCACCGTCGAGCGCAACAACGGGCGGAACATTCGTGCGCATCTCGTAATACCTCTGCAGGAATTCGCTTCTCATAGCCGCCATATCGGGTTGCTGTCCTATATCGTTGATAATAAATGTTTCCTTATCGTAAAGCCTGCCGTCGCGAAAGCGCAGTACGGCAAAGCAGCATTCGTTATTTTCAGTGATGGAAGCGATCGCATCCTGATCCTTTACAGAGGTTTCGACTACGGTCTGTTTTTCCGTTATCTTCTTAACCGCGGCTATCCTGTCCCTCAGCTTTGCTGCAAGCTCGAAATCAAGGTTTTCCGCAGCCTCGTTCATTCTTTCTGTCATACTGCGTATGCACTGTGCGTCGCCGGAGCGCAGGAAGGCTATGGCGGATTCTACGCTTTCGTTATACTGCTCAAAGCTCTGCTTTCCGGCACAGGGGGCTGCGCACTGCTTGATGTAGTAATTAAGGCACGGCCTGCCCTTGCCTATGTCGCGCGGAAAGACCTTATTGCAGCCTGGGAGCATGAATATCTTCTGCGCCTCGTCCACTGCGTTTTTGGCGTACCACGCACTCATATAAGGCCCCAGATACTTTGCGCCGTCATCCTCCTGCTGCATAACAAAGCTTATCCTTCTCCATTTGTCCGGGGAAATGCGGATATAGCTGTAGCCCTTGTCGTCCTTCAGGAGGATATTGTATTTCGGCATGTGCTGCTTTATCAGGCTGCATTCCAGCACCAGAGCCTCAAATTCGCTGCCGCAGATAATGTAGTCGAAGTGGTCAACGTTTTCAACCATGCGGCGAACCTTTTCCGGGTGGTTCCTGTCCGACCCGAAATACTGGCTTACCCGGTTTTTCAGAGCCTTTGCCTTGCCGATATATATTATTTCGTCCTTTTCGTTTTTCATTATATAAACGCCCGGTTCAAGCGGCAGGCGCATTGATTTTTCACGCAGCTCTTTAATATTCATACTATTCCAGACTCACCCCACTGTCAGCGCTTCGCGCTGGCCCCGATGTCAAAGAGAATTATTTTAAAAAAAGATGGGGCGGATTCGCCGCTCCATCACCTGAAAAATACCGATATAGCGCGCACACGTCAGCAGGCGCGAACGCACAGAGAAGATAAAAGGGACTGCGAGTTTTCACAGCCCCTTCATACAATTTGTTACGCAGTAATATTACTCAGCAAAGCCGGACTGTACAAGCTTGATAAGGCTTTCAACAGCAGCCTCTTCGTCGGAGCCGTCAGCCATGACCTTGATGGTTGTGCCGCCCACAATGCCGAGTGAGAGAACACCCAGAAGGCTCTTTGCATTCACTCTTCTCTCTTCCTTTTCTACCCAGATGGAAGACTTGAATTCATTAGCCTTCTGGATAAAGAAAGTAGCAGGACGAGCATGCAGACCAACCTGATTCTGAACCATTACCTCTTTAACATACATAATAATCCTCCTCCAAAAACATATACCCCAAACAATTTTTCGAAGCAACGCAGCCATATTTCCGATATACAAACCGTGCTGTCTGTATAAGGTAATTATAGCACAATTTTAACTTTGGTCAACCGTTTTAAAAAAATTTTAAGGTTTCGACGATAATAAAAGACAGTGCAGGCTTGTTTTTTGTGCACTTTGACGATAAAGTGAATAACTTTTAGCCCTAACTGCCCATTAATAGGGTCAAATTAGTCACTTTTCCGTCAAAAGTCGTCATGTTTTTTATACTTTTGTAACAGCAAGTCACTTTTATTTTTCTTCAACAGAATAATAACTCAATTTTCGTGTATTCTGCACAATGTTACTTCAATATCGATTAAAAATATTATTAATTTTGCGTATGGATTTTTTCGAAAATTCATGATAGGAATATTAATTCTCGTTTATTTCGTTTTAAATTCGCCAAAAAAATAATATTTTCAGATTCCTTGCTCTCGTTTTTTGTGATTTTCAACAATTGTCAACATGTAATAATGTTTATTTTAACAAGCGAAAAAATTATACAATTTTTTGCCATTATAGCATGTTTTAACACAAAAGTGACATTATTGTAATCCGCCTGTAATCATTTATTCACCGCGAAGCTGCCGCAGAAATTCAAGCTCTTTCTTTGAAAGGGCGGATTCGTCTATCATTTCCGGTCGGCGGCGCCATGTTTCCTCTATTGATTTTTCCCGGCGCCATTTTTCGATATTGGCATGATGTCCGGAAAGCAGAACCTCCGGGACCTCTCTGCCGCGCCACACAGCAGGTTTCGTATACTGCGGATATTCCAGCAGCCCGGAAAAATGACTCTCGTCAGAGAAGCAAAGATCGTCGGACAGTACCCCCGGCACAAGGCGGGACAGCGAATCAGCCAGCACAAGAGCCGGCAGTTCTCCGCCGGTAAGAACATAGTCGCCGATAGAGATTTCCTCGTCAACATATTCGTCCAGAACCCTCTGATCCACGCCCTCATAGTGACCGCACAATATTGTTACATTTTCAAGCTCCGAAAGCTCTTTCAAACGCTGCTGGGTAAGCGTTTTTCCCTTCGGTGACATATATATGAAATGCGGACGGCTGCCAGTGCTGCGGCAGATATCCTCAAAGCACAGCGCTATAGGCTCAGCCATCATCAGCATGCCCATACCGCCGCCGTAGGTTGTATCATCCACCCTGTGATGCTTGTCAAGGGCAAAGTCCCTCAGCTGGTGGCAGGAAACCTCAATAACGCCTTTTTTTCTTGCCCTGCCGATAATGCTGTCTCCCAGAAAAGCCTCGCACATTTCCGGAAACAGGGTTATAATATCAATCCTCATCGTCAAACAGCCCCTTGATGGTTTTTGTATTAATTCTGATCACGCCGAGGTCGATATCCACTTCTGAAACAACATCCGGTATTTTCGGAATAAGGTAGTCTTTGCCATCCTTTGTTATCTGATAGACATCATTTGCGCCCGTCTGCATGACATCTGTAACGGTGCCGTAAACAATGCTCCCGTCGTCCGCGTCAACAGCTTCAAGTCCGACGATGTCCTGCACAAAATATACGCCCTCCGGCAGGCGAACGTCGTCGCGGCTGATATATACCACCCTGCCGCGCAGAGCATCGGCGCTTTCTACGGTATCCACTCCGTCAAAATGCATTATGGTAATATTCTTATGCACCTTAGCGCTTTTTATCCTGATTTCTGTTTTATCCTTATAATAAAGTCGCTTGAACCGTGCGAGAAATTCTGCGCTGTCGCACCACGGGTCAATGCGCACCTCGCCCTTCAGTCCGTGAGTACCGACGATTTTTCCAGCCTCAAGATATTGTTTCTTCATAATCATCCTCCATTTAACCCTTCGGGATGTAGATTCCTGTTTCCCCATAGAGCCTTCCGTCGAACGCCGGCGAAGACTGCCGGCAATTATCGGAATACCGTCATATTCATCAGCTTAAACAAGAAGGAGAGCCGATCTTACAGCTCTCCCTTTCTGGCTTATTACTCGATCTCAACCTGGATCTTTTCATCGTTTCTGGCTGCAGCAGCTCTCATTACGGTACGGATTGCCTTTGCGATCCTGCCCTGTCTGCCGATAACCCTGCCCATGTCCTCCTCGGATACGTGCAGATGATAAACGGTGATACCATCCTCGTTCTTTTCGTCAGCCGTTACTTTGATCTCGTCGGGCTTTTCAACAAGACCTGATACGATTGCAATAAGTAATTCTTCCATTTTTTCCTCCGGAGCGTGATTACTCGATCACGCCGTTTTTCTTCAGAAGAGCCTTTACGGTATCGGTCGGCTGAGCGCCGTTAGCGATCCACTTCTTAGCCTTTTCTGCGTCTACCTTGAACTCTGACGGCTCAGCAAGGGGATTGTAGGTTCCGATTTCCTCGATGAAACGTCCGTCACGGGGATATCTTGAATCTGCAACTACTACACGATAGAAAGGTGCCTTCTTTGCGCCTACGCGGCGAAGTCTGATTTTTACTGCCATTTTTCTTACCTCCGATTTTTCTTTTGCGGCACTGCCGCCGTTTTGCTTATATTTACACCAACTGTATGTTGGGAAATAACTTGATTATTATCTGCGGAATCTTCCGCCGCCCATGCCGGGTATTCCACCGCCGAAGGGCATTCCGGGACCGCCCAGGCCCGGCAGCTTTTTACGCTTGCCGTCCTTTGTGCGTGAATTCATGGATTTCATGAACTTGCGCATCTGCTCGTACTGCTTCATAAGACGGTTGACTTCCTCAACCTTTACGCCGCTGCCGGCTGCAATACGACGCTTGCGCGAGGGATTGATTATTGCCGGATTCTCTCTTTCCTGCTTTGTCATGGATGAGATCATTGCGGAGATACGGTCGAGCTGTTTATCGTCGAAATCCATATCCCTGACCTGCTGGTCAACTCCGGGAAGCTTTGAAAGAATGCTCTTGACGCTGCCCATTTTCTTGATCTGCTCAAGCTGCTCATACAGATCGTTCATATCGAACTTATTCTGCTGGAATTTCTTTGCCATTTCCTCAGCCTTTTTCTGGTCGAGGCGGTTTTCGGCATCCTCAATAAGCGTCAGAACGTCGCCCATTCCGAGGATTCTCGAAGCCATACGGTCCGGGTGGAATACCTCCAGATCGTCAAGCTTTTCACCGATACCGGCAAATTTAATCGGCTTACCTGTAACAGCCTTTACGGACAGAGCCGCACCGCCTCTGGTATCGCCGTCGAGCTTTGTAAGTATTACACCCGAAATATCGAGCAGGTCATCGAAGCTTTTTGCTACGTTTACTGCATCCTGACCGGTCATCGAGTCAACTACAAGCAGTATTTCGTCCGGAGAAACCTCAGCCTTGATGTTTTTCAGCTCATCCATGAGCTTTTCATCAATATGCAGTCGGCCCGCGGTATCAAGGATTACGATATCATTTCCGTGATCCTTTGCATGAGCTACTGCCTTTTTGGCAATTTCCACCGGGTTGCCCTGGCCCATTTCAAAAACCGTTGTTTCAGCCTGTGCGCCGACAACCTTCAACTGCTCTATAGCAGCAGGTCTGTACACGTCGCAGGCAACAAGCAGCGGACGTCTGCCCTGCTTACGGAACATTTTTGCAAGCTTTGCGCTGTGTGTGGTCTTACCTGAGCCCTGAAGACCGCACATCATAATAACTGTGGGGGGCTTTGAAGCGAAGTTAATCCTTGTTTCCTCGCTGCCCATAAGAGCAGTAAGCTCCTCGTTTACTATCTTGATTACCATCTGACCGGGGGTCAGGCTTTCCATAACGTCCGCACCGACTGCACGTTCCGTCACCTTGGCGGTAAAGCTTTTTGCAACCTTATAGTTAACGTCGGCCTCAAGCAGTGCCATCCGCACTTCCTTCATTGCTGCCTTAACGTCGTCCTCTGTCAGCTTTCCCTTGCTGCGCAGCTTTTTAAACGCAGCGCTGAGTTTCTCAGAAAGTCCCTCAAATGCCATTCTCTCACTCCTTCACTGATCACTCGTTGAGCTTATTCAGTTTATCAAGCTCCTTCAGTATCACCTTGATACTTTCGTTGATATCGTTTGAAAGCTTATCCTCCATTTCAAAGAGAATAGCCTCGGCACGTTTGATATTATCGCGCACGCCCTGGCGCGAGATTCCGTGTACTGCGGCGATCTCTCCGAGAGAAAGGTCGTCATTATAGTAATAATCCAGTGATTCACGCTGTTTTTCCGTAAGAAGATCCCCATAGAAATCCAGCAGGTAAGCAACTCTCATATCCTTAGCCGTAGTGACCGCCTCCTTAGTGTAAAGTCTGTACGCTTTACAAGTACTATGTTATTATACTATAAACGTCAGCTTTTGTCAACCCCGAATTCACTGTTTATTCGGCGGCATTCATTTTCACTATTAACCGGTAAAATTCAATTTGTAAACATTCAGTAAACAATCCGCCATTTGTTGACCTATTCAGGTCAACTCAATACCCTTTTCGGGGGTATAAGTGAAGGGATGTTTTCTCCTCAACGAATTTATGACAAATATGATTACAATGGATATAAACGTTCCTGACGACATACTTTGCGGACATTTGCGGACAATAGAAAATCAATTTGTTGTCCGCACGGAAAGCCGCATAATCACTGACATTTTCGTCTTTTGCGGACATCAGACAACAAAATACATATG
>ONAX01000044.1 GCA_900315875.1 uncultured Eubacteriales bacterium
AAATAATCATAGTCATTTTCCTTTCGGCTATTTTTGAATTGGATGTGGCGTAAAAAATGATAGTAAACAATATCAAGAAAAAGATAATCATGTATATCGTATAGTTCATTGATACACGTCCTCATTCTTATTTTTTATTTATTCTTTATTCTTTATTATTTAAGCCCCCCAAGCGTAAGCGAGGGGGGCGTTTCTGGAGGCGACACCCAGATTCGAACTGGGGAATCGGAGTTTTGCAGACTCGTGCCTTACCACTTGGCTATGTCGCCGTATAAAAAAGGAGCTTATATTTTATTAAGCTCCTTGGAGCGGATGACGAGGCTCGAACTCGCTACCTCAACCTTGGCAAGGTTGCGCTCTACCAGATGAGCTACATCCGCATATGGTGCCTTCGGGCGGAATCGAACCACCGACACGGGGATTTTCAGTCCCCTGCTCTACCGACTGAGCTACAAAGGCAAGTGGCGATCCGGAACGGGATCGAACCGTCGACCTCTAGCGTGACAGGCTAGCGTTCTAACCAGCTGAACTACCGGACCGTATGGTGGGAACAATAGGACTCGAACCTATGACCCTCTGCTTGTAAGGCAGATGCTCTCCCAGCTGAGCTATGCTCCCATATCTCTTCGAGATCCCGCCGTCGGCGTTTCTCTCTCAGCGACTTTATTATAATACACCATTCACAGCAAAATGTCAAGTGTTTTTTCAAAAAAAATTAAAAATTATTTTTTATCAAGAATAATCAAGATATATAGATGATTTGGTTTAAAAATCAGGTTTCGTAGTCCAGCCTTCCGCCGAGGAAATGATCTACCAGATCATCGCTGTTTCCGCAGCAAAGGGCAAAAAGCTCTATTCCTTCATCAAATAATGCAGCACGGCTGGCATGGTCTACAGCGCCGCAGATAAGGGCATCCGTTTCCAGCATGCTGAGCATATCAACCTTATCTTCCCCATTCTCAAGGCCCATTGCAGCCACAGTTTCGGCGCAGTAAACCTCTCCGTCCTCGATTTCATATATACGGAAATGCGCAGCGTCTTTCATGCTGTCGGCAACCTCGCCTGTACTGTTATTATATGCAACTGCAAGCTTCATGATGTCAGCTCCTATTAAATAGTGTTTTTCGTTGATTATAATATATCATTCATTGCTTGATAAGTCAAATAAAAAAGCGACCCGATCGCTCGGGTCGCCTCTTTATTGTTTCTTTAGCTGCAGCTATCAACCATAAATCGGGTTGGAAAGTCTGCCCTTGCTGCCTGTGCTGTCGCCGCCGTTAAATCCGCCGTCTGCATCATAACGGTTCTGAACTTCAACATGTTCAAGCGTTGTCCAGTATTCCTCGTCACAAAGACTTGCAACGTAGCTCTGGCCCGCGTTCGCCTTATGAATGATATATTCGCCTTCACGTATTGTGAACTCATGGAGTTCCTTGAAGTTGTCGTAGTACTTAACATGTACGTCAGTTGCGAATATTACAGTCATGGAATCCTTCTGGCTCTGCTCAACGAAGTAGAACTGCTTGTTGTAGTTGCCTGTAACGTCAACCACACCTGATGAAGCAAATACTATCTTCTTCGCAGAGAAGGTAACGGTATCATTTACCTTCAGATCTGTGTTACCCTCCCAACGGAAGTACAGATCCTCAGATGTGCTGTAGCTGTGACGTCTGCCGGCTACAAAGCCGCCGGAGTTCAGCGTAAGGTTGATATTCTTGGAACCACCTGAATGAGCACCCGGAAGAACTGTGAGCTTATCTCCGTTTACTGTCAGCCAGCTGGTATTGAGTGCTGCATCTTCCTCAGCATTTACGGCAACATAACCTGTAGATGCATTGGAAATAAGCTTATTGTAGCTATACGGATTTGTGAAGTAAGTCTCAGCACGCTCTGAGAAGAGGTCGCACTGGATTACCCATGCACCGGAACCATCCTTATTGCCGCTTGACGGGTTAGCATATACGAACGGAGAATCCTTAAAGGAAGCTGTATCGGTATCTTCATAAACATCCGATGCATTTTTAACCGGAACGCCGGTCTGTGATTTTACGAATGAATATGCACCAGCTCTGATCGTGTATGTCTTAACAGGTGAAGTTGCGGTGGAAGCGTTCATTGTGCTTGATGTAAATCTATCGCTCTTGGATTCTTTGAAGTATACATCGATTGTACCACTGTTATATCCGGATACATCAACGAACAGGTCGTTTGCGTTGACTTTGCGACTCCAGTCAGAGCCCTTGCGGACAATAAATCCGAGTTTGCTTGCCTTCATCGCGTCTGTAACAGGAATCGTCGCAGTTATACCGTTTGATGTAATCTGGTTATCGAAGCTGTATTGTGCACCGTCATTATTTCCCTGTGACCATGCCCAGACATTGTATCCAGTGTAATCTCCGCTGTTATTCAGGAAGTGGAGATTTACGATAAGTGAATTTGCAGAGTAGGTTACCTTTGTATCCTTCTTGAAGTACAGAGTAATCGGCTGATACTTTCTACTGTCTGCACGGGCACCGCTGAGTGTCTTTACAATCGGAACAGCAGTGTTAACATCAGTTTTCTGTTCCTTCATCTTAAAGATGTGGTTAGAATTCGTTGATGAGTTGAACTCGCTGACATTTATCTGATGATAATCGGCAACGGAGTTCTTTACCCAGTGAGGATTACTGCTGATTCCCATGTATACCCACGCACCGTCGAGAATTGTCGCTTCATCAAGCGTCTTTTCAGCAGGTTTGCCGTCAATGAGGAATCTTACGTCATAAACCTGATTCTTTGCAAGGAAGAGGATCGGACAGTTATCGGTATTATGATAAGTAATATCGATCGGAGCTGTGTAGCTGCCGTCCTTGCTCTCCTTATACTGAAGCTGGAACTTGCAGCCTCTTGCAACGAAGCCCTGAGTATCATAGTAGATAAATGCGATCATATTTGACGTTGAAAGTGTAACGTTATTGATTGCATCCTCAAGATTCTTTGCAGCTCTTTCAATTGTGGTTGAAGCATAGTCAGATCCACCGTTTGACTTGTATGCATTTTCAGCAGTTACAAGTGCATTATAGAGCTCTGCAAGAGTATCTTCATCATAGATATTAGGTGTATGGTTGTGATAGAATTCTTCGTAGTAATGGACGCCGCCGCTCCTGTCAATATAAGGACCTGCTACACCATTTACTCTTGTACCGAGATAGCTCTTTGCCTTAGAAATTGTTTCATAAAGGTGCTTATAAGAGCTAACCCATGCATTTACTGTAGCAACAGAAATGCTTGTTGAGCTTACGTTACCGTCAGCATCAAATCTGTTGTCAAGAATATTTGAACGAAGTGCCTTCGGGAAGTAGTAGGTATCACCGGACTGCTTCTTAACCTTGAAGTCAGATCCAACCTCTACAGGAAGAACGTAGCTGTAGTAAAGTCCCTGAGCAGAATAAAGTGCTCTTCTGACCTGTACCTCCGGGGGAACATATGTATCCCAGCCGCCTGTACCGCCGTTAAGCGTGGGCAGGAACATTATGTCATCATTACCCTGGAGAGAAGTTCTGCAGTAGAATGTAGCGTCATTTCCGTTTGAATCCTTGTAGTCAGCCTCAATTGTGAGGAAGGGCTTGGATGCGGGAACTGTTACCTTGAAGATATTTCCGCCTACACTCTCAAAATTCTTCTGTTCCTGGCCGCCTACACCTATGCAGGTAAGTCTGATATTTGTCCAGTCACCGCTCGGTCTTGTGAAGTAGATTGTCTGGTTTTCTTCAACCTGAATCTCCTCCGGATCCTGGGTGTAGATGGTCATATGCTGATATCTGTTATCGTCGCCTGCTTCGATAAGAGTATCGTTCATTACGAGCCATACATTACCGTAAGCATTTGCTATCTGTGAGGTATAACGATTCTTATCACAATAGTAATCTTTATTCGTCCATACCATGTTCTTGGATGCATTAGCAGAGTTATACTGAACGCCTGAAAGCTGGAAGGTATAGGTGTTATCCTGATCAACAGGAATCTTATACTCATACCAGTCATAAACGATGTACAATCTTGCGTCACCGACACGACCGTCAGAGTCATTGTTACCGCCGCTTCCGCCTGCACCGCCGAAGAGGCTGTGTGTACGGCCGCTGGTTGTACCGCCCTTACCGATCCACATATCGTTTCTGGAGTTCTTCATGTTTTCGAGGTACGGTGACCATGAAGTACCGCCGCCGAGTCTGTTGTACTGTGCGCCATAGGTTCCGTAGAAGGACTCATTAACCATTCTGAGTTTGCTGCCGCCAACGAATGCCATTCTGAGGTCAGTAGCAGTCATATTGCTTCTGTCAACCTCGTCAATCTCTACTGTATATGTCGGAGGCTTAATCTGATGACGTGCTCTGTACTTGTAATAGTAGATTCTGTGTCCATCATAGAATGTATTTGAATCTACTACGGTGTAGTCGTGACCGGATCTGTCTCTACTCCATGTGTTGCTATGATAGTTATCAACTACGAGAGAATAATATGCAGGGCTTCCGTTCTTTATCCTATTGTATCCATCATAAACTGTCTGGTCAATAATGATATACGGTTCGCACATGCCCTGACCAACTATCTTACTGCCTGAAGGAGCCGCAAAGTAATATCTTCCGCAACTTCCGCAGCGATTACCAACTGACCAGATTGATGTTGCATCAAAATGGAAGTTGTGGCTGTCATTTATATTGTTGTTGATCTTCTTGCCGGTATCGTTTCTGACGATCGTACATCCTCTTGCTGATGAATCAACAACCATATAATAATAGTTGGAATTTTCTACTCTGTACATCTGCTCGTGATGAGCGTCTGTACCAACAAGGTCAACGCCATTGCCCCAGACATGGATGCTGATCGGAGTAACACCTTCCGGAGTGCTGATATCCTTGATGCAGATGCTGCTGCCGCTGTCGTCGTCGATCTTGATGTTACCGTCTACCCAGATAACTGTCTGGCCGAGGTGAACTACAGGAGTAACCTCTCTGCCCTGCTGTCCGAAGTAGTCGAATGTTGCTTCATAAGCGATTTTTGCGCTTGTTGCTGCCGGAGCAGTTACAACGCTTGAAAGAATGTTGTCGCTGACAAGTGTGGGAACAGTTACTGCTGCAGCAGAAGTATTCGTGCTGCTGGATGTTGTTACGCCGTTGACAAGGATTTCGCCGCTGTCAATCGCCTTTGAAGCACATGAAACATTTGCATATGTTTCTGTCTTCTTTTCAGCGCTGATTCTGTCACCGCTTGCCATTGTAAGCTTATATGTTCCGCCGCTTGTGATAGACACAGCATTTGTCGTATGATCCTTGGTTTCTGTTTTGGTTGTTAAACCGGCTGAGTAATCATACGTCTGGTATGTAAACTCTGCCTTATGCTTAAGATAGAACTGGCAGCCGTTTTCATACACGAAATCTGCGCTGTACTTTCTGCCGCCCTGATATACAGGAGTGATATTATGCTCTTCACCATTGCTGTACTTGACTACAAGTGTCATTTCTGACGGGTTAAGTACTGTAGCAGTACCTGTTGCAGTTCTGTAGCTGCTGTTTACATAATAATAGGATTCCTGATCATTATAGTCAAATTCTACAGAGACTTTCTTACCTGTATAAGCTGTTGTCTCCTTTGTATCGAACTTAACTACAGTCTTGCCGTTTGTTACCTCATGTTCACCGGAATTCACATAAGCATTCAAGGTCGAATCGAAATACTTAGCAATGAATGTCTGGTCACTGCCGGAAACGAATCTTACTACCTGATATGTCTTTGTGCTGTTTCCTTCCGGAAGAGCCTTATAAACTGTTACGCTCTTGCTGGGATCGTAAACTTCGAGTGTTGCACCTGTCGGTGCATCGAGATAGTACTCTGAAAGAAGACCTGTGTTAACCTCGAGGTTATTGGAAACGATTGTCTGTACGTTTCCGCTCGGTCCGGTCTGGCCTTCATTCTTGTAGTACAGATAATCGAAGCAGATTACTGTACCGGAGTTAACCGGAACAAAATGTGAGAAGAACGGAGGTGTTGTCTCAATATATGTAGGAACATACTTGAGGTTAACCTCATCCCATGTAAGTTCATAAATGTCAATCTCAACCATGAGGATAACACCCTTGGTGGTATCGTTGAAGTCATAGTAGGAGAGATTCTGACCGTAGTCAACATTTACTTCATGGCCTGTTGAATCAGTTTCTTTTCTTACAGATACATTTGTAAGCAGGCTTGAATCTACTGATGTGCCGAGCTCGTTACCGCTCTTATTGCATTCTTTGATTGTAAAGCCTTTTACCTTGTATACTGCGGAATGCCATTCATTGTCAGTGCCCTTATAACGGTTGATGATACCGTTGTCACTGAAGCCTGAGAACCATACTCTGGTCTTACGCTCAGAGTCAAGTTCTGTCCTTGTCTTGGAGTTATTGGAGAGCTTTCCGTCAGGCTTGATAACAACTGCCTCGTCATATGCCTTCTGAAGAGCATCCTTTGCGTTATTGATCTCTGTTACAGTACCTGCATTCTTATGAGCCTCAACTGCTGCATCATAAGCAGTCTGCAGTTCATCAAGAAGCTCAGATGTTGTATTGGTCTTTGCCTTGATGAATTTGTCAACCTGGAATATAAGAGTATAAATAGCATCGAGAGCATCCTTGAGCTCAGGATCGGAAGCATTTGCCTTTACATAGTTAATTGCCGCTTCCAGAACTACACATTCACGGTTGATGAGATCCTGTGAAGCGATACCTGTCTTAAGTTCATTAGCACCGCGTCTGAATAATTCAGAGTCACCGGTTTCTTCTGTAAGGCCGAACTCTGAAAGCATCATATCCATTGCTTCAGCCTGTTCTTCAGCGCTGTAGTCCTTTGTACCGTCGATTACCAGGATAAGCATCTGTCTTGCATCCATGAGATAACGGACATTGGCCTTATACTTGTCAGCCTCTTCAAGAAGAGTGTTAAGCTCGTCACGGTCAAGTGCGTGATTCTTAAGCTCAGCGATTGAATTCTGAAGTGCTGTGATCATTGCATAGATCTCAGTTGTTGAAAGCTGTTCTGCGATAAGCTTTCCGTCATGCTCTTTTGCAATCTTATACGGGCTTCCGTCTGCAACGAAGGTTGTGAATGTATCGTTGTCATAGGTGTGGTTTTTCTCCTGATCCTGAATAAGTGCTTCTGCTTCTTTAATGGTATCGGAGAATTCCTTGATCGTATTTGCTTCAGCTGTCTTTGTACGCAGGCCCTTGACTGCATCGTCGATCTTCTTGATCGCATTCTTGTAGTCCTGGTCTATCTCTTCGATAGTTCTGCCGGCAGCCTTCTGCTGTGATACGTAGTTGTACTGGTTGTAAAGTGTTATACCTTCATCCTTTGCTTCAACAAGCTTGTCAAAGCTATCATCTGTGTAGTCGTCTCTTACGTATCCGAGAGTAACTTCGATGATCTTTTCATGGAGAAGTCGTCTGCTTGTAAGTGATGTCTGACCGTCTGTGTAGTCAAGTCTCGGTGCAATAACCGAACCAACGTCACAGGACTTGTACCTGATAGTTGAATATTCGCTCATGTCAACGCCGATTCTGTCGCATGCAATTGCTTCAGTTCTGCGGGACATGATATCACCGGTTGTTGCCGGGTCTGCTACGAGGTAAGCTTCCTTGGTTGTTCTGTTAGGATCAACTGTAACCAGACCGCCGCCTGCTCTTGCCTGATCCTTATAGTAGGTGAGGTTCATTGTGAACGTTTCACCGACAGGAATATTTGCAACCCACCAGCCGCAGCCTTCATACATCATCTTCTTGAACTCATTCCTGTTAGCACCAGATGCTGCAGGAGGAACTTCTTCACTGTAGTAGTATGGTGTTTTGCTGCCCCAGAGTTCATAGTTGGAGTCAGCAGATGCTGCGAAACGTGAGAAGCTAAGACCCTGTGTAAGGTAGTCATTACTGGTCGAGAAGATTGAGGAGTTACCTACGAGTACGTAGGAGATCTCAGGATTCTTTGTTTCTGTTGTTACATTGTTGTCGTCAATACCCTTTGCTCTGAAGTGGATGGTGGTCTTCTGGTTCATGACATATACAAGGTATCTGTCATCCAGATAGTCGGTACCGTTCCAGTCAGTCTTCATTCTGTATGCAAGACCGGGCTTGAGGAATTCAAAGTAGATGTTCTTGTCGTTGTTGGTGAGGAACCACAGATGGAACATTTCGTTCGACTGTACGCCCTCTGCAACCTTCATCGAGGTACCGCCGCGGTAAACCGATGCCATTACCTTACCCTTCTTGGTAATGATAAGGTTGAAATAGTTTACGTTCTCCTTGTCGTAGTAGTAGGTTGCCTTGAACCATCCGTCGTCGGTCTTGGTAAATGCTGATGTGGTTCCGTTCTCAGGATCCGTTGTATTTACCGAACCGTCAGCGTTGTGCTTAACGTTCCACTCACTGATAGGAGCTCTGCTGTTAGCGCTCTTTTCATTTTTGTCGATCTTTGCTACCGCATTCTTGGCGTTCTGCTCTGCAGCACTATCGCCGGGGTAGTCAGGATCATCACGTGAAGCGAACTTGTACTTTTTCTCAACATCGTAACAGGTGGTTTCGTTCGTGTACATTCCGGACACATCCTTATATGTCCAGAGGTAGAAGAACGGAGTCCAGTCCTGTCCGGGGTACTGCTTTGCATGTAGGGTGATGGCGTCTCTCTGTTCATTACGGGAGAGTACCGTCGTATCCATGTCGATATCCGTCATCGTTACACGGTTCTTTGCGCTACCGCTGTTGATGACGTAAGCAGCAGACATGTGGACTGTTTCACTTCTGTTGCCGAACGCATCCGTGGATCTGGAATACGCAGTCAGCTTCAACATTGCAGGATCGCCGGTATTTACTGCCTTAATGTAATGTGCAACAACAAATGTGTTTGCGGCAGCAGCCTGCGCCTCGGTGCCTATACGGGCACCCTTTTGTCCGCTTCCTGAGGCTTCATTGTGGAACCAGTCGTCGTCCATTATCATGTACTGTCCGTCAACCGTTGAGAGGTCATCGACGTTGCTCGAATTACCATAGTAGGCGTAAGCATACTCAAGTGCACTGCGCACATTAAGGTAAGCTTGCCTGCTGTTGACGCTGCTGCTGGTACTCATTACTGAGGTTCCGGCAATAGCAATGAGCGACGCCGACAGGATGATCAGTACGCTGATGATGGCCATGGCAAGCGGGAGTGATATACCCTGTTTGCCTTTCAGCTTATCTGATACCATAAGCTACAACTTCCTTTCTGTAAAATATTATGTATGGGGGGGTGATGTTAGTCAGTGAGCTTTCCTGAGGAGAATAATGACACAGTTGGCTACACTAACCTACTCTCCTATTTATTATATTACACAAAGCAGTCACTTTTCAAGACTTTTTATACTTTTCGTATGATTTATCAATAAAAGGGGGGTTTCTTTGTAAGATTTATCCAAATACTCATCTGAAAACTTGTTGATGTTTTTTTAAAAAACTATTCAAATTAACCTTGTTTTTTTCTCAATTGTGAATACTTTGCATGCTTTTGCACAATTAACGACATATGTTCATTTTATGTCTCTGAAAGAATTGGCAAAAGAAAAATAATCATGCCGGATTCTTTGTCCTGCTTTCAGAAAATGCAAAACAGTGAGAATTAATTGTCGGCGACTGTCATCTGTGCAAAAACAGAAGAAAAACATGCCGTCAAGGTTAAATCCCTTATATCTGTATCGTGCAAATTCCTGCCTGTATTTTTATCCGATAGTGCCTTTGTAGGAACCAGAAAACGAGCTACATACTGCCTGTCACCTCTCAGTCTGAACCCGATAAGCCAAAAAGAAAAAAGTGAGCTGTTGTCAGCCCACTGTTAATGCCGCTTTCAAAGCTGTAAAGCTGCAGCGAAATTTATAAAGCGACCTGCTTTACATTCGTTTGCTGCTATGAAAACAGATTTTTTGACGTAAAAGCAACTGAAAAAGCAATAAAAAGTATCATTCCGGCATTCAAAAGCATAGCTGAAATGCCTGCAGCAGCTTCCGGCTCATTTTCTCGCTTTACAAAACGTATTTTTCTGAACCTGAGAATAAAAATAATAATTCCTGCCGCTCCGAGACCGTAAAGCACGAGGTTATAGACAATAAATCCTAGAAGTCCGGGCAGCACACTCTGCAATAGTTCATCAGGAACAGGCGCATTTGCACCGATCAGTTCAAAAAGCTTTGCGATTCCCTCAGTATCAAGAGCGGAAACCGCAAGCGGAGCAATTACTCCGCCCATAAGATTTACAAAAACATGCAGGAGAATGTTGTAGATCACCTTTCCGGTGCGAAGATATGTATATCCGAAAACAATTCCCACTCCGAAGGCATAGAAAAACTGGAACAGGTTCATATGGTACATAGCAAAGCACAGTGCTGTAAAAACCAGCGCCCATTTTTCGCCGCAGCAGACAAGCCTGTCGAGCATAGCCTTGCGGAAAACAAGCTCTTCAAATACCGGTGCGGCTATTGTCAGGATAATTGTTGTGATGATGCTGCTCTGCGAGGCGATACTCACGACTGAGTTTTCCGCATTTCCTGCAGTCAACAGTGCCGAAAGCGTATTGCCTGCCATATTTCCTATCAGAACGACAAGAAACGATACGGACAGTATAGCAAAGAAACGGGACAGGCTGAGTTTTTTTCTTCTGATTTTCTGTTTTGGAATAATCCTCATAATCAGATAGGCTGCAGGCATTCCGATGAGATACATTATTGCAGAGGACACGAGCAGATTCATATCATTCGAGCCTGACAGCAGTCCGCCCGGGTGCTGCTGAGACAAATAATCCGTTACTGCGCGGAAAACGAGGACGATAATATATGAAACGAGGAGCGACATGGCGCAAACTGAGAAAAGTCTACGGTAATTATTCTTATTTCTTTTTACAGTAGCTTCTTCTTCCCCATCCCCGTTTTCTACAGGTTTTACAAGCTGTTCCTCATCCTGAAAGTCGTTCAAATCATCGCCCCTTTCCTGTTTCTGATTCAAATATAATCCATCTTCCCCCATTTGTCAACAGCCTTTACATGCGGCACGAAATGTGATATACTAAAAATCAGTCCGACAGTTTATTCTAAAAATGAAGGAGCGGCAATATGAATAATAATCTTTTTCCGAAAAATATTACTCCTGAGGGTCAGTCATTCATAAATAAGAGCATGGCAGTCGGCGTTGTTATGTTTGTACTGCTTGTTGCAAGCGTAGTTGCAGCTTTTGTTCTGAAGATGTACTTTATTCTCATCATCTGCGGTGTAGTACTTGTTCTTTTCAATATCGTCGCAGCGTTTATAATGAAGTCTAAGCTTGACAGTATTCTTGAAATTGAGCTTAAAAAGAACTACGTCAACATTCTCCCTCTCAACGGACGATTGAAAAATATCAAAAAATCAGATATCGCCTCGGTAAAGAAAAGCGGAAAAACATACAAGATCGTTCTTGCTGACGGAACAAAGCTGAAAACCGTTGCTTCTCCACGTCTGGTACAAAGCAAAAACGGAAAAGACTTCTTTACAAAGGAAAATTTCCCAAAAACCGAGCTGAAAGTGTAAGCTTTGGCAAAACCCTACATTATAATATATAATATTCTCTATAATATACACTATTCTCCTCGCCGGAAATGTCAGAAACCTGACAACAGCCGCCGGAAATAATTCACAGCGGCTGTTATTATCTGTTTTGTGTCCGTAAAGAACCGGATTGCTCTTATTGATACATAATATCTTACTGTTTTTGTATTACACCGGTTATTATTCTTCTGCAGTAGCGGCAGGAATAGTTCTCGGTGATAGCTCCGACAATAGGCGCTCCGCAGCTCGGGCAGCGATCCTTGACTATCTGTTTGGCAAGTGCGATCCTAAGAGTACCGTTATGTTTGTCCGGCGAGCAGCCCCGCAGATAACCATCCTTGATAGAGCTTACGATCTGCTTATATACGTTTTGAGTGGAAACGCTGCTGGTCTGTGTGTTCCCGGTTGCAGAGGGTGTCATTTGAATAATCTCAGGCAATGTCACAAAAGGCTTGGTACACTCCGCAAAACGTCGTGAATATGATTGTGCTGACTCAATGCTCAGCATACGTAAAAATGTTATCGTAAGCGCCGCCCCTGTCGATACCATTCCGAATGAATTAAAAATGATAACCGTCATAAGACCGCT
This sequence comes from uncultured Eubacteriales bacterium, assembly GCA_900315875.1. GTDB lineage: Bacteria > Bacillota > Clostridia > Oscillospirales > Acutalibacteraceae > UBA1213. The sequence continues at coordinate 12,198 of ONAX01000044.1, forward strand.
CTGAATCTCCGGAAATGAAAAACTGTTTCTTCCGAAGATATCAAAAAAGTATTCTTGATTATTATAATTTGAAACGCATGTCATAAAGACAATCAACATTATCAGCCATGCTCCCAGCGAGATACCAAAGGAAGCAGCATATGCTATACGCTTTGTCTCAAGGGAGGGCGTTTGATAATAGGATGGAATATTCGGTTTTCTTGAAGAATTATTGGCAATATAGTAGAACCTGTCTCCGGAAACAACCTGCGCAGTAAGATCGGAGCTTTTGCAGTAGGGACATACGCTTGTAAAATATATACGTTTTTCCATCAGACCGCCGCAGCTCTGGCAGGAACAGGTTACAGTTTTGCTGTGCAGTTCAATTGTTTCGGGATATTGGTAGTTTTTAGTTTGTATGACCCTGAAATTCTTCATATACAGAGGGCGCAGTATTTTAAGCTCCTTTTTTACCCCGGCAGCTGTTTTTCCTGTCACCTCAGCCAATTCCTCAAAATCAACATATCCGTTGAGATCGCTTTCAAAATATTCCGAAAAAAAGCAGGCGTCATTTATCAGCTTACGGGAAATTCTGGAGTAAGCTATCATAATTACCGAAAGGAATAAAAAAACATTTGAAACGAAGGTCCCGAGGTTTAATATTATCTTAAAAGGATTTCCTCCAAAATATACTACTGTACTGATAAGACTTGAAACTGAAACCGACGCGATAAAAACGCCGATAATCAGTAAAGCAATATTCTTTATTTTCAGAAACGAGATAAGTGAATTTTTCAGATACATGGTTTTTATCCTTTCAAAAATATAGTAATGGATGTTTTTTATATTTCTGCCTTAATTCAGATTATAGCAATTATTCTGTTAATTGTCTATGCTTATACTGTTAATTCTTTTATAAAATTTTAAAAAATCATCATACAGACACAATTTGTGCCTTGTCATTACCCTTTTACGCTGTAATTGTCATTATGACACCTGTTTTCAAGCCGGCCCGACCGCTGCCATAGAGATTTTTTTAAATTACAGTTGATTTTTTTATAAAGATATAGTATAATTAACCTGTTGCCGATAGAAACGGCAATGACAAGACAGATCCATACTCTTGGAGATGCGCGCGGGCAGGCGCTGTACGACGGGGTGCCGTGAACCATGTCAGGCGGGGAACCGAGCAGCATTAAGCGTGTTTCTCTGTGCGATGCAGTCAGTCTGTTCGCACGTATCTCCAGGCGTATGAGCCGTTTTTACGGTTCTGTCTTGTTTTTTTAACGGTTCATCGGAGAGGAGGGCATTTCCTTGTATCGTGTTCTTTACAGAAAATACAGACCACGTTTTTTTGCCGATGTCATAGGTCAGCCGCAGGTCACGGATACCTTGAAAAACGAGCTGATTGCCGGCAGAATTGCCCATGCCTACCTTTTTACAGGCTCACGGGGAACCGGAAAAACAACATGCTCCAAAATTCTCGCCAAGGCTGTCAACTGCCTTGATCCGCAAAACGGTGATCCGTGTGGAAAGTGCGAGGCATGCCTCGGAATTGATAACGGCAGCATAATGGATGTTGTCGAAATCGACGCCGCCAGTAATAACGGTGTTGACGATATCCGCGCCCTCAGGGATGAAACAGTCTTTGCCCCTGCCGACGTAAAATACAGGGTATATATCATAGACGAGGTGCATATGCTGTCTATGGGCGCTTTTAATGCGCTGCTGAAAACCCTCGAGGAACCGCCGCCGCATGTTATTTTCATTCTTGCGACAACGGAGCTTCACAAGCTTCCGGCAACGATACTGTCAAGATGCCAGAGGTTTGATTTTCACAGGATCGCACCTGCGGATATTGCAAAAAGACTTACGCTTGTGTGCGAAAGCGAAGGCGTGCATATAGACGAAAACGCCGCACTGCTGCTTGCAGGAATCGCAGACGGAGCAATGCGCGACGCTCTTTCACTTCTCGACCAGTGCATGGGACGAAGCGACAGCATTACCGAAGAGGTTGTCCGCAATACGGCAGGTCTTGCCGACAAGGGACATCTGATTGCTCTGACGGATACCTTTATTTCAAAGGATGCCGGAGCGGCTATCGGCATAATAGACGAGCTTTACTCGCAGTCGAAGGACATGGCGCGGCTGTGCGACGAGCTTATTTCCCATTACCGTGGGATGATGCTCATGAAAACAATGAAAAAGCCGCGTGATATTCTTGTAATGTCCGATGACGATTATAATAAAACTGATAAGCAGTCGCAGGCAATGCCTCTGGCTGAGATAATATCTGGTATTGAAACACTGCGTACAGCATATGAAAATATGCAGCGCGGAGCTAACCGCAGAGTCGAAATGGAAATGACGGCTGTAAAACTGTGCGAACAGTTGACATCAACCGGCGCAGGGATTGATCCTTCCTTTGAAAAAAGGCTGGCGGCTCTTGAAAACACCATGAAATCCTCAGCAAGACCGGCTCAGACGGAAGCATCCCCCGCCGCAAAGGCAAGCGCACCGTCCGGCGGCACACCGATAAGGATGAAGCGACCGAGCGCTGCGGAAATGGACAAGCTTCGCAGCAATGCCGTTCCGATGACTCAGTGGCCTGAGGTAATTGAAGAAATCAGAAAATCCTCGAAAACAATAGCCGCAGGCTTCGAGGGCAGCACTGCATACATAAGCGGCAGGTTTGTGCTTGTTGATTCTCCGAACGATATATGCTTCGAGCTTCTTAAGGTATCGTCGCAGAGAGAAAGCATGCGCGTAGCCATTAAAAAAGTAACCGGGCAGGAATACAAGCTCGGACGTTACTCCTACCCCGATGAGGTGCGCGAGGACGACGCCCTGTCCGAACTGATGACGGATTTTAAATCGGCAGGAATACCTGTTGATGACAATAACAACAATAATACATAAATCGGAGGAAACAAAAATGAAAGCAAGATTACCCAAGGGATACTCTAACTCAGGAGCAAACACAAACATTCAGCAGCTTGCACGTCAGGCTCAGAAAATGCAGGAGGAAATGGACGAGGCAAGCAAGCAGCTCGATGAGAAGGATTATTCCGCAACAGCAGGCGGCGGCGCAGTTACCGCTACAGTAAAGGGCAGCCTTGAGGTGACAAGCCTTGAGATAAGCAAGGATGTCGTTGATCCCGAGGATATCGACATGCTTTCCGACCTTGTAATGGCAGCTGTAAACGAAGCTATCCGCAAGGCACGCGACGAAAAGGCTGAAACCATGGACAAGATCTCAGGCGGTCTGAATGTACCCGGTCTGTTCTGATCATGGCAGCATACAAATCGATACCTCCTCTTTCGGTTCTTGTCGAACAGCTTGAACGTCTGCCGGGCGTGGGGCACAAATCAGCCGAAAGGCTTGCATACCACGTTCTGACGATGCCCGAAGCTGACGCACAGAAGCTGACCGGCGCAATAAGCAATGCCCGAAGCAAAATCAGGTACTGCAGTATCTGCTGCAACCTCAGCGACAGCGAGCTTTGCCCTATCTGCTCCGACAGCAGCCGCGACAGGTCGGTTATCTGCGTAGTTGAGGACCCGAAGGATATTTTCGCATTTGAAAAAACAAACGAATTCAACATGACCTATCACGTTCTGCACGGGGTTCTGTCCCCGATGCAGAATATAGGTCCGGATGACCTGAAAATCAAGGAGCTTCTGGCGAGGCTTTCCGGCGACGAGGTCAAGGAAGTGATAATGGGGCTTAGCTCCACCGTCACGGGCGAGGCAACTTCGATGTATCTGAGCAAGCTTATCAAGCCTATGGGCATTAAGGTAACGCGGCTCGGCTTCGGAATTCCTGTCGGCGCTGACCTTGAATATGCCGACGAGGTTACGCTGAAGCGCTCTGTGAGCACACGTACCGAAATCTGATACAGGAGGAGCTTATGGCAAAGGAATCCACCAAAACAATTGCACAGAACAAAAAAGCGCACCATGATTACTTTGTCATAGAAAGCTTTGAAACAGGCATTGAGCTTTGCGGCACGGAGGTAAAGTCCCTTCGCGAGGGCAGGGTGAATCTCAAGGACGCATGGTGCACCATAGACGACGGCGAGCTGTGGGTCAAGGGGATGCACATCAGCCCCTATGAGCAGGGAAACATCTTCAACCGCGACCCGATGCGTGTCCGCAGGCTGCTTATGCACAAGCGCGAGATAATGCGGCTTTACGGCACAGTCAAGCAGGAGGGCTACTCCCTCATTCCCCTCTCCCTGTATTTCAAGGGTTCGAGGGTCAAGCTGCAGCTTGGGCTTTGCAAGGGCAAAAAGCTGTACGACAAGCGTGAGGATATGGCTCAGAAGGCAGCAAAGCGCGATATCGAGCGCGCTATAAAAGAAAGAAACCGGTAAGGCGCGTCTGCGGCTTTCAGATGGACAATTGAAAATGAAAAACGGAAAATTATGGTACAGCCTGACGGCATACCGCCGGATAGAAATATAGCAGCTTTTTCGCTGTGCGGGAATGCTTAGTATCAATTTTCAATTTTCAACCTTCAATTTTTCAGAATTCCGGCTGCAACATATTATAATATATATGGGGATGCAATGGTTTCGACGGGGAATGTGAACATTGGCAAGCGAGCGGTGGCTTTGCGGAACCACCTTAAAATCCGTAAAACTTAAATAATAAACGACAACAAAAAACCTGTTGCCATTGCCGCTTAATTAGGCAATCGTCTTTACCGGGGATACCACGACCCGGTACGGGCGTCGACTTAGTGGTGAACGTGAACTAAGGAACGGCTCTTCCTTTGTCACGGCTTTGAGCCTACCGAAGCGTGCAGCCTGTTTGTCGGCGGCACGACGGGGGAATCCCAAACGACAAACTGCGCTCGGAGAAAACCTTTGGGAAGGTTTCTCGGACAGGAGTTCGATTCTCCTCATCTCCAGAAACGCCCCCCTCGCTTACGCTTGGGGGGCTCAAATAATAAATAATAGAGAATAAATAAGAAATAAGAAAGAGTTCGATGGGGCGTTTCTG
>ONAX01000066.1 GCA_900315875.1 uncultured Eubacteriales bacterium
ATTCCCGCTTCCTTTATCTGTTCGGGTGTCAGATTCTTCGTCAGCTGATATACTATTGTGCCAACCATTTCCAGATGCCCGAGCTCTTCGGTGCCGATATCTGTCAGTATAGCCTTGACTTCCGGATAAGGAACGCTGTAGCGTTGGGAAAGGTATCGCAGTGACGCTCCTAATTCGCCGTCAGGACCGCCATACTGACTGATTATAATCTTCGCCAGCCCGGGATCGCATTTTTTAATCTTGACAGGATATTGCAGCTTTTTTTCGTAAACAAACATGCTCAGCCCTCCTCAGTGTTCCACGGCCACGGATCAGCAATCCATGCCCACCTGTTGCCGTCGCTGCCTGCTGTCAGCGGACCGAATCTGCTTTCGAATTCATTCCTGAGCCCTGCAGACTGCTTTTCATAGCTGTCAAGGGCTTTTCCCGCTTCGCGGTCATCAGGGTGAGTGTCAAGATATATATGAAGCTCATGTGCAGCAAATTCAACGGCAGAGAGCTTTTTCAGCAGCTTTTCGCGCTCAGTCATTATTCATGCCTCCCGTTATATCTTTCGGAGCAAAGGGCTTGTCAAGCTCGGGAAATAATGTTCCCATACAAATAGCCTGCTCAGGTGAATAAAGCTTGTCAGCGTTCTGATAGGGTACATAAGCCATTGTGACTGTAGTATCCTTCGGCAGAGGGGCTATGAAAAAATCGGAGTTTTGAAGCTGTTTTATTACGTCCATATCCATTCTCCTTTCATTGTTGTACACTTTAATACTATGATATCAGGGAAGAATGGGTGATAAAAAACTGCCGCAGATCTGAGTTTTTGCGGCACTCTCTGCTGATGATTCATTTTCTTCCTCTGATTTCTCGTCGTCAGACTTTTCTGATTTATCATCATCAGCTCCGGTCTTTTCGTTTTCGGAAGCGTCGTCTTTTTTGAAGATTCATCGTCGCTCTTTTTTATGGAAACTTCGCTTGTTTTTTATTCCTGAGAACCGGTGTTTATATTCAGGGTGCATGCGCTGAGTGCTGTAGCGGCCAAAAGAGCTGTCAGAATGATTACTGATACCTTTTTATACGTATTCTCCTTTGAATTTCATATTTCTTTCATTTATACTATAATTAAATATTTCTATAAAGTCAATGAGTTAAAAAATACGATGTTGTAAGAATATTACTTATATGTTATATTTGTGAAAAATATCTTGTATTCTGGCTGCGGTAAAGAGAAAAAAGTAGCTGCGAATCATTTCGCAGCTACCCTGGATTTTATTCCTTATTCTTAATGTATTCGTCAATAGCCTTAGCCGCAGCCTTACCTGCGCCCATTGCAAGAATAACTGTTGCAGCGCCTGTTACAGCGTCGCCGCCGGCATATACACCTTCTCTGGTGGTCAGGCCGTTTTCGCCGTCTGTGACAATACAGCCGCGCTTGTTGGTCTCAAGACCCGGAGTTGTGCTTCTGATAAGCGGATTCGGGCTTGTGCCAATGGACATGATCATCGTGTCGACCTCAAGTACAAACTCGCTGCCTTCTTTAACGATCGGGCTGCGTCTGCCGCTTGCGTCAGGCTCGCCGAGCTCCATCTCAACGCACTTCATACCGCATACTTCGCCGGCTTCATTTCCTAGAACCTCAACAGGATTTGTCAGGGTCTTGAAGATGATACCTTCCTCCTCAGCATGCTCAACTTCTTCCTTTCTTGCAGGAAGCTCTTCCATGCCGCGGCGGTAAACAATGTATACCTCCTCGGCGCCCATTCTCTTGGCGCTGCGTGCAGCGTCCATTGCAACGTTTCCACCGCCGACTACTGCAACCTTGTGGCTGTGTTTGATCGGGGTCTTGCTGCCGGGCTTGTATGCCTTCATGAGGTTGATTCTTGTCAGGTATTCGTTTGCGCTGTAAACACCCTTGAGCGATTCGCCGGGGATGTTCATGAAACGGGGGAGACCTGCACCGGAGCCGATGTAAACAGCTTCGTTGCCCATTTCAAAGAGCTCGTCTATAGTCAGTACCTTGCCGATTACCATATTTGTTTCAATGTCAACGCCGATAGCTTTCAGGTTGTCGATTTCCTTCTGAACGATAGCCTTCGGCAGACGGAATTCCGGAATACCGTATACAAGTACGCCGCCTGCAAGGTGAAGAGCTTCATATACTGTTACCTTGTATCCGAGCTTTGCAAGATCGCCTGCAGCGGTCAGACCGGAAGGACCTGCGCCGATGATTGCAACTTTATGACCGTTGCTTTCCGGTACCTCAGGAGCAGTTGTGCAGTGCTCACGGTGCCAGTCAGCTACAAAACGCTCCAGACGTCCTATACCAACAGCCTCGCCCTTGATTCCTCTAACACACTTGCTTTCGCACTGCTTTTCCTGGGGACATACTCTTCCGCATACTGCCGGGAGAGAGCTTGACTGTGAAATAATCTGATATGCGCCCTCCATATCCTCGTTTGCAACGCGCTCAATGAACGCAGGAATGTCTATCTGAACAGGACATGCGCTGCGGCAGGGCTTGTTCTTGCAGTTAAGGCAGCGTTTTGCCTCGTTAACTGCCATTTCATATGTATAGCCGAGTGCAACCTCGTCGAAGTTGTTCCTTCGCTCCATAGGATCCTGTACGGGCATGGGGCACTTTTTGGGATCCATATTCCTCTGAACTGCCATTATCACTTTACCTCCTTATTCAGCAGATTGCACGAAGCTTCTCTTGCATGTGCTTCGAAATCTCTGTACATGGTGCCTCTGTGCATTGCTTCGTCAAAATCAACCAGATGACCGTCAAAGTCGGGACCGTCAACGCATGCGAATTTTGTTTCGCCGCCGACAGTCAGACGGCATCCGCCGCACATTCCTGTGCCGTCGATCATAATCGGGTTCATGCTGACAATGGTTTTGATATCATATTTCTTGGTAAGCTGGCATACAAACTTCATCATGATGACAGGACCGATTGCGATTACCTCGTCATACTGGTTGCCTTCCTTGATAAGCTCTTCCAGTGCATTTGTAACAAGACCCTTTGTGCCGTAGCTGCCGTCATCTGTCATAATGCAGAGCTTGTCGCTTACCTTGACGAATTCATCTTCAAGAATAACAAGATCCTTGTTGCGGAAACCGACAATTGAGTGAACCTCGCAGCCGAGTCCGTGCAGTTTCTTTGCGATGGGGTATGCAATAGCACTTCCTACGCCGCCGCCGACAACTGCAACCTTCTTAAGACCATCGGTTTCGGAGGGTTTTCCCAGAGGACCGACAAAGTCGTGCAGGCTGTCGCCTTCGTTCAGTGTATTAAGCTCCATTGTAGCTCCGCCGACGATCTGGAAAATAATCGTAACGGTGCCCTTTTCTCTGTCAAAATCGGCAATTGTAAGCGGAACGCGTTCGCTGTCTTCGAATGCTCTGAAGATGATGAACTGGCCCGGCTCAGCCTTTCTGGCAATAAGCGGAGCTTCGATTTCCATAAGAGTTACCGTGGGATTAAGCTCTTTTTTTGTAACTATCCTGTACATAACCATACTACCTTTCATAATAAAGACAAAGCTGCAGTACAGCTTTTTCGATATACGACTAAGGGACATTGTACCATATTATCATTTTTTATACAAGGGCTTATTCGGAAAAATTCATAATATTTTTTTATTTATTATTTCATAAAGAGCTTTTTTGAGGGAATTTTTGCCTTGTTTTGTAAGAAAAACCGCATTCTGTGCCGATTGTTAAAAAATTAATAATTTGCAAGAGGGAAGTTGACTTATTGCATAAGTTATGATAATATAATAAAAGTTACTTTAAGCCTATTGTCTGCTTTGTTAAATAGTATTATAATACTATTGTATTATAATTTAAGCCAAAACGACGTGCGCCCGTGGGAAAAAGGCGCGTTTTCGTGCTAACATATTCTTAAAAAAGGAGAGTGCTGTATGCACGCCGAAGAACTGACTACGCTTAAGGAAACAGGCACAAAAGGCGATTTTATGCTGCCTTTTGTAGCGGTAAACACCTGTATGCCTGAATTCTATACTACTTACCCCATGCACTGGCATGATGAAATGGAGATCGTGATTGTAGATTCAGGAGAATTCGAGGAAGAGATAGAGCTTGAGAAATACAAGGTTCAGGCCGGAGATATCATTATTATCAATCCTTGTACGCTTCATTCCTTCCGTGTTTCTGACGGACAGAACGCAAGGTTCCGTTCGATCATTTTCAATATGAGTATGCTTGTTAACAGCAACACAGATGCCTGCGCGATTAAATACTTTACGCCATTTCTGGACGGAATGTATTTCAACCCTGTAGTAATCAGCTCAACATTTCCTGCGTATCCTGAGCTTGAGGACTGCATCAGGAGGATAATAGCTGTCTACCATGAAAAGCAGCCGTTTTATGAGATTCGTCTGAAGTCTGAGCTTTTTGAGCTTTTCCGGCTGCTGTTTACACATTATCTTGTACCGGAGGAGCATGAGCCTGCAATAAAGGACACTACCACGAGAAATATCAAGATTATACTCGACTATATCTCGGAAAACTACATGAATCCCATTACCATTGAGGAGCTGGCTGACAGCGTAAATCTCAGCAAGCACTATTTCATGCGCTTTTTCAAAAAGTACATGGGTACAACCTGCATAGAATACATCAATGATTACCGGCTTAATGTTGCGACCAACCTTTTGCTGACCACCGGTCTGCAGATAACGGAGATATCCTCGCGAATCGGCATCAGCAACCTTTCCTATTTCAACAGGATATTCAAAAAGAAGTTCAATATGACTCCTAAGGAATACAGATATAATGTAGATAACAGTTCATAATATCCTCAGGGTCAGAGGTTAAAAGTCATTGGAGCGATATAATGAAAAAAACTATACTGAGGCTATGTGCGGCTGCTTTTTCTGCAGCTGCGCTTTGTGCAGGCATTGCGGTGCCTGTCAGTGCGAAAAATGTCATAGATAACGGGGATTTCCGCTATACCGTGCTCGAGGACGGCGTCAGTGTTCAGCTGACGAGCTATACAGGTCACAGCCTTTATATTTCGATACCGCGTACAGTCAAGGAATATAATGTTGTATCGGTCGGCGCTGCCGCCTTCAGAGGCAATAAGGATATAAAGGAGCTTGATCTGACCGACAGCGTTAAAAGCATAGGCTCCTGTGCCTTCGAGGACTGCACCTCGCTGCGTAAGGTCATGCTGCCGGGTACCCTTGAGGAAGTCAGCTCAGGCGCTTTCTCTGACTGTACCGCACTTTCTGAAATCACTATTGATGACGGTGTGCGTGTTATCGGAGATTATGCGTTTTCAGGCTGCAGCTCTGCTTCTGAAATCAAGCTGCCAAACAGCGTCGATTATATCGGCGACGGAGCATTTCTCGGCTGTACGGCACTCACAAAGCCCGGCATTCCGAAGACACTGGAATACTTCGGCGCATATGCGCTTGAAAATACCGCATGGATGAAGGCCCAGAAGGGCGAATTCGTAACTGTCGGCGACGGCATACTCATTAAATACAGGGGCGACAGCACGACGAAAAGTGTACCGGATTCTGTAAAATCCATAGGAAGCGCCGCATTTGCCGGAAATGAAAAGCTTAAAAAGATTATGCTTTCAAGCTCCGTCAGTTCCGTCGGAAGCGCTGCTTTTGAGGACTGTATCAGCCTCGAGGAGGTATATCTGCCTGATTCCGTAATGTCTATAGGGGACAGAGCATTTGCCGGCTGTCGGGCACTGAGTACGCTCAGCCTTCCGAAGGGTATCAGCCGGATAAATAAGGAATGCTTTACACAGTCCGGCCTTGTTAATATTACTCTTCCTGCGTCAGCCGTGAATATTGAAGACGGTGCTTTCCGCGGATGCGAAAGGCTTGTTGAGGTAACGTTTACCGAAGGGCTTAAAAAGGTATTCGGAAATGCATTTGCAGAGTGCAGCGCGCTCCGTCGTGCAGTATTTCCGTCAAGTCTGCGTGAGATAGAAGGCTACGCATTCTCAAACTGTAATTCACTTACGAGGGTCGAATTCAACAGTGACGCGGAAATAAAAAGCTTTGCGTTCAGTGAATGTCAGAATCTCTTTGAAGCCGTTTTTTACAAAAATCCGTCCAAGCTTGAGCCGAGTGCATTTAACCTGTGTACAAAGCTGACGATTTACAGCGACAATAATCTCTATCTGCAGGAGTACGCCGCTGCAAACGGAGCAAAAAGCGAAGACATCCGTAATCTGAAAAACTTTGAACTGAATGCGCCGATAGAAAATCAGGAGGAAACCCAGACTGCCTTTTCGGGCGGATATACATTTGCGGTTATTCTGATTATTCTCGTTGATACGGGTCTTATCATTCTTTTCAGCGGATACATTCTGTTTATAGAGCCGAAGCAACGCGCTGCGGCAGCAAAGCGTATGAAGGAAAAATCCCGTAAAAAGAAAGCGCCTGTCAGACCTGATGATGACGACGTTGTAAATGTCGAATTCGTAGGACCTCAGGGCAGTGCTGCAAAGGATAAGCCCGTGAAAAAGCGTCCTGTCGATGATGCACAGAATAAGCCGGTAAAAAAGCGTCCTGCAGCAAAGGTCGGTCACCCTGAAGCAACTGAAACCGGAAAGCCGGTACATTCTCCGGTAGCCCGGAACGAGAATCACCGCAGAGCACCCTCTGCCGTAAAGGCTCCGAAGGATGATAAGTCTGCGACAAAAGAATTTATCAAACGTAGTGACAAGGAGCAGAAATGAAAGTTTCAGCCGTAATATGTGAATTCAATCCGTTTCATAACGGGCATGAATATCTGCTCTCTGCCGTAAGAAGCGGGGGCGCTACACATATAGCCGCAATAATGAGCGGAAATTTCACTCAGCGCGGCGAGCCTGCAATAATTGATAAGTATACACGTACCCGCACTGCCCTGACCGGCGGTGCGGATATTGTTATTGAACTGCCTGTCAGCTTTGCTGCCGGATGGGCGCAGCGCTTTGCCCGCGGCGGAATCGGTATTGCGGATGCTCTCGGTGTAGTTGATGAACTTGCATTCGGAAGTGAATGCGGAAAAACGGATATTCTTCATAAGGCTGCACAGGCACTGGACAGCTCCACTTTTTCCGATGCATTAAAACAATACCTTGCCAAAGGAATGACCTTCGCCGCGGCAAGAGAGGCAGCAGTGCATGAGCTTTCCGGAAAGGAAAGCTCAGCCGTACTTGCTAATCCCAACGATATACTTGCCGTAGAGTATATCAGGGCGCTTTCGGAGCTTGGCAGCAGTATATCTCCGAAGCCGTATAAAAGACTCGGTGCTTCACATGACAGCATGATTTCAGACAGCGGTACTGCAAGCGCGTCACTGATACGGGAAAGAATGATAAACGGGGGAGACTGGTGTTCGTTCGTTCCTGAATATGCAAAGGATATTTACCGTGACAGCGATATACCCTCCGTCGGCAGGAGGAGTAAACTTGAAACAGCTATGCTGTACAGGCTTCGCAGTATGAGCGTGCAGGAACTGTCACAGCTGCCTCTTGTAAGCGAGGGCCTTGAAAACAGACTATATTCGGCAATAAAAAACGGATGCAGCGTTGACGATATTATTGCCTCGGTCAAAACAAAGCGCTACACACATGCACGGATACGACGTATTCTTCTGTATGCTCTGCTGGGCTTTACTTCTGACGGACTCAGCAAAAATGTGCAGTATATCAGAGTGCTCGGAATGAACAGCCGCGGACGTGAAATCCTTAAAGCTGCACAAAATGTATCAAAGCTTCCGATAATAACGAGGGCGGCGGAAGCAGCGTCTCTCGGTGCTGCTGCTTCCGATTTTGCACTTGAAACAAAGTGCGACGATATATATGCACTGACCGCAGGAAAAATTCTGCCCTGCGGCGGAAACTGCACCGAAAAGATGATAATCATTTAACTATATCTCCATTCTTCTTTTTGATAATTAAGAAAAATATAAAATACCTGCCGGAAATTATAATCATTTCAGGTAATTATGCTGAAATTTTATTTTCTTAATAATTTAATAATAATTATTTCTGTTATCGTTGACTTTGCAGGCTGATCGGAGTATAATATCAATATCAATTAAAGTAACCTTTTTGATATTAAAATGTTTTTATTCAGCTTGCGACTGTAATTTGTTCTCCATTTATGCAGGCTGCGGCGGTGTTCCTATCCGCATCGCCGCAGTGCATGGACGAATTACTTTTTGTATACCGTACTCAGAGTTTTGGGTACGGCTTTTTCATGTCAAAAATAATACTTATATCTTTATTAAATTTATTCAAAAGGTATAAAAAAGAAATCCTGTCGTTTTTTGACGTTTATATATGGACAAAAAACGAAAAATCTGTTATTATAATTAATTGATATAGTTTGATTTTCCTCTTGACCGAAGCAGTGAAAATCTTGTAGAATATAAAGAAGGGTGTTTGACATTGTACAGTGTTTTAATCGTTTCTGGAAACGAACGTGCTGCTGCGTCTGTCGGACAGCTTCTGTGTGAGGAAAACCTTACCATTGCAGATACCGCCCCGGATGCTGCGCAGGCTCTGCGCAAATTCCGCGAAACCGGGTATGATATTGTAATCATCAACGCGCCGCTTCCGGACTCTACGGGGGAATTACTTGCGCGCACGATGCTTGAAGAAAGCTCTGCGCAGGTTATGTTCATCGTACGATCTGAAATGGAGGCTGCCATTGAAAAATCTCTCGGCAGTGCAGGTGCTTTTGTCGTGGCAAAGCCGCTCAACCGGACTGTCTTTGTCAAGGGTCTGCACTTTATGCAGGCGGCACTTGCCAGAACAGGTAAAGTGCAGAGCGAAAACGCAAAGCTGCAGAGGAAGCTTGACGAAGGACGGATCATCGACCGTGCCAAAGGGATACTTATCAAGTATCTTTCAATGACAGAGCCGCAGGCGCACAGATACCTTGAAAAGCAGGCAATGGATCTCAGGCTTACAAAGCTTGAGGTTGCAAAGAACCTGCTGAGCACATACGACAGCTGAATCATATTTTCTGCTGTGAATGTCCGGTGCTAAAGGGAGGTAAAAAATTCAGTTTATATTGATTATATATGATCTTTGACTATCAGTATAAAGGATCAGAAAGATAAATGGTGCGCCGGCTGCGCAAAAAAACACGTTAGAACTGCCATTCATTATGAATTATGAATTGTGCATTATGAATTACCAAAGAAAGGGTGTACAGTTTTGGAAAAGAAAGTCTACTTGCTTCTGGAAAACGGAGACATTTACGAGGGCTATGCCTTCGGTGCCGAAAAGGAGGTTATTGGTGAGCTCGTATTCACAACTGCTATGACCGGTTATCTCGAAACCCTCACGGACCCCAGCTATTTCGGTCAGATCGTTTGCCAGACCTTTCCTCTTATAGGTAACTACGGCGTAATTCCCTCCGATTTCGAGAGCAGAAAGCCTGCACTTACCGCTTATATTGTCAGAGAGTGGTGTCAACAGCCGTCGAATTTCAGATGCGACGGTGTGCTTGACGCTTTTTTAAAGCAGAATGATATTCCCGGCGTATACGGAATCGATACCCGCTGCCTAACAAAAACGGTTCGCGAATACGGTGTAATGAATGCAAAGGTAACGTATACAAAGCCTGATGCAGCAGATGCCGGAGCTCTGCGTTCCTACAGAGTAACAAATGCTGTTGCAAGCGTAACACTTTCTGAAAATGAGACTTTCCAGGCTGAAAACGGAAAATATAATGTAGTGCTGATGGATTTCGGCGCTAAGGATAATATCAGACGTGAGCTTGTCAAGAGAGGCTGCAACGTTACGGTTGTACCGGGCAGCACTACCGCAGAGCAGGTAAAAGCTCTCAATCCTGACGGAATAATGCTTTCTAACGGACCTGGTGATCCGCAGGAAAATACACAGATTATTGCAGAGCTTAAAAAGCTTTCACAGGAAAAGATACCGACCTTCGGCATCTGCCTCGGACATCAGCTTATGGCTTTGTCACAGGGTGCAACCACAGAAAAGCTTAAATACGGTCATCGCGGAGCTAATCAGCCCGCAACCGATACGCAGACAGGAAGAGTTTACATCACAAGCCAGAACCACGGCTACGCTGTTGTAGGAAAAACGCTTCCGGCTCATGCGTTTGAGAGCTTTGTAAATGCAAACGACGGCACATGCGAGGGTGTTACATATACCAATATGCCCTGCTTTACCGTTCAGTTCCATCCGGAGGCATGCGGCGGTCCTCTCGACACCTCGTTCCTTTTCGATAGATTTATCTCAATGATGCAGGAGGAGAAAGATAATGCCTAAGGATACAAGTATTAAAAGAGTATTGGTTATCGGTTCAGGTCCTATCGTAATCGGTCAGGCTGCTGAATTCGACTATGCAGGCACGCAGGCTTGCCGTGCGCTGAAGGAAGAGGGTCTTGAGGTTATCCTCGTGAATTCCAACCCTGCAACAATCATGACCGACAAGGCTATGGCCGATAAAGTATATATCGAACCGCTTACCCTTGAGACAGTCAAGAGAATTATCATAAAGGAGCAGCCGGACAGCCTTCTTTCCACACTGGGCGGTCAGACAGGACTTACGCTTTCCATGCAGCTTGCAAAGGAAGGCTTTCTCAAAAAGCACGGCGTAAAGCTTCTCGGCGCTAATCCTGAAACAATCGACAAGGCAGAGGACAGACAGATGTTCAAGGATACCATGGAGAGCATCGGTCAGCCCGTAATTCCGTCACTTGTTGTAAACGACGTTCAGTCAGCAGTCGACTTCGCAGGTGAGATCGGTTATCCGGTTATTATCCGTCCTGCATTTACTCTCGGCGGAACCGGCGGCGGTATTGTCAATAATGAGGACGAGCTGCGTGAAATCACTGCAAACGGTCTGGAGCTTTCTCCGATCACCCAGGTTCTCGTTGAAAAGTGTATTGCCGGATGGAAGGAAGTTGAGTTCGAGGTTATGCGCGACAGCGCAGGCAACGTTATCACTGTCTGCTCGATGGAAAACTTCGACCCGGTAGGCGTTCATACCGGAGACAGTATCGTTAGTGCTCCGACTGTAACTCTTGCTGATAAGGAATATCAGATGCTCAGAAGCGCTGCTCTGAATATTATTTCCGCACTCGGTGTAGAGGGCGGCTGTAACTGTCAGTTTGCTCTGGAGCCTGAAAGCTTCAACTATGCCGTAATCGAGGTTAACCCCCGTGTTTCACGTTCATCGGCACTGGCTTCCAAGGCAACGGGTTATCCT
>ONAX01000078.1 GCA_900315875.1 uncultured Eubacteriales bacterium
AGGTACTGCACTCAAACTATTGAACCGCCGTGTACCGAACGGTACGCACGGTGGTGTGAGAGGTCGGCTGCTCAATTAATGGGTAGCCTCCTACTCGATCCCGTCACTGCACCGGCAGTTCGTTATTTTACATTGTACATTATTTGGTGTAGCCCCTTGCATTTTTGCGTAATATAGGCTAAAATGATATACGGGATATGTCTGCATATTCCGCATCGGCTTTTTAAGCCGGAAGTAATATGAAAACGGGAGAGGAAATTATGAGTGATAAGAAAAAGGTAGCTGTAATAATGGGCAGCGACAGTGATTTTCCTACAGTATCAGGTGCTGTAAAAACTCTTGATGCATACGGAGTACCGTTTGAGGTGCATATCATGTCTGCGCACCGCACACCGGAGGCTGCTGCAGAGTTTTCTGCAAACGCACGCAAAAACGGTTTCGGTGTAATTATAGCAGCAGCAGGCAAGGCAGCTCATCTTGCAGGAGTTCTGGCAGCTCACACAACTATTCCGGTAATCGGTATTCCGATCAAGTCCTCGACGCTTGACGGTCTGGATGCACTTCTTGCAACCGTTCAGATGCCGAAGGGAATTCCCGTAGCAACAGTTGCAATTGACGGCGCTGACAATGCTGCTATCCTTGCAGTGCAGATACTCGCACTTTCTGACGACGAGCTTGCAGCAAAGCTTGAAGCAGATAAGGTTGCAATGAAAAACGGCGTTGCAGCAAAGGATGAGGCAATTCAGGAAAAGGTCAGAGAGCTTATTAAATAATAAGGGGTAATTTCATGTCTGAATTACATGATGAATGCGGTGTTTTCGGCATTTACAAAAATGACGAAAGCATGGATATAGTAGAAGAAACATATCTTGCACTGTACACCCTGCAGCACAGGGGACAGATAGGCGCAGGCATTGCCGTAAATAAGGACGGCAGCATGGTGCACTACAAGGATTTCGGCATGATCCCGGAAGCACTTCCGGAAAAGGAGCTTATGCGCCTCGGAAACGGCAAAATAGCCCTCGGTCATGTCAAGTATTCCTCAGGCGAAGCAATCGAGCGCGAAAACCTTGCTCCGCTTGTTATGCGCTATATAAAGGGACAGCTTGCTATCTGTATGAACGGTGCACTTACGAACTATCACGTTCTGTATGAGCTGCTCAGCCAGGGTGCGGCGATCTTCCAGTCAAACGGAGATACGGAAATCATCTCCTACATAATCGCAAGGGAAAGAATCAATGCAGGTTCTATCGAAGAGGCAGTAGAAAAGGCTGTTTCGCAGCTCTGCGGAGCGTATGCGCTTGTTCTTATGTCTCCGAGTAAGCTTATCGGCGTGCGCGACCCGATGGGTATCCGTCCGCTTTGCATGGGCAAGATAGGGGAAAGCTTTGTGCTTACATCCGAGTCCTGTGTATTCGACAGCCTCGGCGGTGAGTTTATCAGAGATGTGGACCCCGGCGAGATGATTGTAATCGACGATCAGGGTGTTCACAGCTATCGCAGCCGCTGCGGCGGAAAATCTGCGCTGTGTATGTTTGAATTTGTTTATTTTTCCCGTCCCGACAGCGTTATCGACGGCGTATCGGTAGCCAAGGCGCGCCAGAGGGCAGGGGAGCTGCTTGCAAAGCAGCATCCTGTAGACGCGGATATCGTCTGCGGCGTTCCCGACTGCGGAATTGAATCTGCAATCGGGTATTCAATGGCGTCCGGCATACGCTATGCGACAGGACTTATCAAAAACAAATACATCGGCAGAGCGTTCAACGACAGAAAGAAGAATGACGAATATCTCATGCGTATAAAGCTCAATGCCCTCAAGCACAGTGTTGAGGGAAAGAGGGTAATCGTAATCGACGATTCAATCCTCAAGGGCAAGACCAGTAGACATATAGTCGATCTTCTCAGAAAAGCCGGAGCAAAGGAAGTCCATATGAGAATTGCTTCTCCTTTGTTCAAAAATCCCTGCTATCTTACAAGTGATACAACTCCCAAGGAGAACCTGATCGCTGCAAGAATGACTACGGATGAGATCTGCCGGTATATCGGCGCGGATACTCTCGGTTTCCTTTCAACAGACAGCCTCAGGGAGATAGCAAAGGGCTGCAGGCTTGATTTCTGCGACGCATGCTTTACAGGTAACTATCCTCTTGATGTTTCAGATACATCAAGAAAAGATAAATATTCAGAGAAAATTAAAACTGACGGCGAGGCCGCTATGGAGGTAAAAATATGAAAAGCTACAGTGACAGCTATAAGGCAGCAGGCGTTGACGTTACCGCCGGCTACAAGTCGGTAGAGCTGATGAAGGAGCATGTTGCAAGAACATTTACAAACGGTGTTCTTTCCGGAATCGGCGGCTTCGGCGGTCTTTTTGAGATCGACACTACCGGAATCAAGAACCCCGTTCTTGTATCAGGAACCGACGGTGTCGGCACAAAGCTGAAAATTGCTATGCTGCTCGACAAGCACGATACAATCGGCATCGACTGTGTTGCAATGTGCGTAAACGATATTATCTGCTGCGGCGCAAAGCCTCAGTTCTTCCTTGATTATATCGCTATCGGCAAGAATTATCCGGAAAAGGTAGCTACTATCGTTTCAGGTGTTGCTGAAGGCTGCGTTCAGAGCGGATGTGCTCTTATCGGCGGTGAAACAGCAGAGCATCCCGGCATGATGCCCGAGGATGAATATGACCTTGCAGGCTTCTCTGTAGGTGTAGTAGATAAGGAGAAAATCCTTGACCCCGATACCCAGAAGGCAGGGGACGTAATGATCGCCATTAAATCGAGCGGTGTTCATTCAAACGGTTTTTCACTTGTCAGAAAGGTATTCGATATGACAAAGGAAAGCCTTGACCGTTACTATGACGAGCTCGGTGGCACACTCGGCGAAACGCTTCTTACTCCCACAAGAATTTATGTAAAGCCGATACTTGCACTTCTTGAAGAGGTGAATGTCAAGTCCATTTCCCATATCACAGGCGGTGGCTTCTACGAGAATATTCCCCGTTCGCTTCCCAAGGGTATTTCTGCAAAGATCAGACGCAGCGACATTCAGGTTCTGCCGATATTTGAGCTTATCGCTAAGGAAGGCAATGTTCCCGAAAGAGATATGTTCAATACCTACAACATGGGCGTCGGCATGACGGTTGTTGTTGATAAGGCTGATGCCGAAAAGGCAGTAGAGGTTCTGAATGCAGCAGGCGAGCAGGCATATATTCTCGGCGAGCTTGTTGAAAGCGACGAGGGCGTTATCATCGAATGAGCCTGACTGCTCTGAAAGGAAGCTAATGCAAATGAAAAATATTGTAGTGCTTGTATCCGGCGGCGGAACAAATCTGCAGGCTCTGATCGATGCACAGGAGGCAGGAAAGATAAAGGGCGGCAGGATAACCTGCGTAATCTCTTCCAAGCCCGGTGTGTATGCTCTCGAGCGTGCCGGAAAGCATAATATAAAAACAAGGGTCATCGCAAGGAAAGAATATGCCGATGCTGTGGAGTACAGCAAGGCAATACTTGACGCGCTGAACGAAGAAAAGGCAGACCTTGTTGTCTATGCCGGATTTATGACCATTCTTGATGAGCTTGTTGTAAAGGCATATCCGTACAAGATGATGAACGTTCATCCTGCGCTTATCCCAAGCTTCTGCGGCAAGGGCTATTACGGCCTTAGAGTTCATGAGGAAGCTCTCAGGAAGGGCGTCAAGCTTACGGGTGCAACCGTTCATTTTGTAACAGAGGTTTGCGACGGCGGCCCCATCATCCTGCAGAAGGCTGTTGAGGTTCAGAACGGCGATACTCCGGAGGTTCTTCAGAGAAGAGTTATGGAGCAGGCTGAATGGAAGATACTCCCCGAGGCTGTTTCACTTTTCTGTGAGGACAGGCTGGAGGTCAATAACGACATAGTAACAATAAAAAACTGAAAGGCGGATCTAAAATGACAGACCTTAAAAAGGAAATATCCTCTACCACTTACCCCGGCAGAGGAATAATCATAGGTAAAAGCGAGGACGGCAAAAAAGCTGTTATCGGTTATTTTATTATGGGTAGAAGCGTAAACAGCCGCAACAGAGTATTTGTTGCTGAGGGAAAGGATCTCAAGACTCAGGCTTTTGATCCTTCTCAGCTTGTTGATCCTTCGCTCATCATCTACGCTCCCGTTCGCACACTCGATAACTGTACGGTTGTAACCAACGGCGACCAGACTGATACCGTAAGGGATTTCATACTTGAGGGAAAGAGCTTTGAAGACGCCCTCAGGACCAGAACCTTCGAGCCTGATCCCCCAAATTTCACACCCAGAATTTCCGGTATTCTTGAATTTGCAGATGGTGATTTTTCATATAAGATGTCCATACTCAAGAGCAACTGCGGCAGAGAGGAGTCTGCTCTGCGTTTCTTCTATGAATATGCACAGCCTGTTGCAGGCGAGGGTCACTTTATCCATACATACAAATGTGACGGCAATCCAATTCCTTCCTTCGAGGGTGAGCCGACACTTGTAAACATCAGCGGAGATATCGACACATTCACTTCCGATGTATGGAATTCTCTTAACGAGGACAATAAGGTTTCGCTTTACACAAGATTTATCGATCTTGCAACAGGTGAATTTGAAGACAGGATTATCAATAAAAACAGCTGAGTGAAAGGGGATACTAAAATGAACGAACTCGAACTTAAATACGGCTGCAACCCGAACCAGAAGCCGTCAAGAATCTACATGCAGGACGGCACAGAGCTGCCCGTAACCGTGCTTAACGGTAAGCCCGGATATATCAATTTTCTCGATGCCTTCAACAGCTGGCAGCTTGTTTCTGAGCTGAGGGCTGCCACCGGTCTGCCGGCTGCTGCTTCCTTTAAGCATGTTAGCCCTGCAGGTGCTGCAGTCGCAACTGAGCTTTCCGATACTCTGAAGAAAATTTATTTCGTGGATGATCTGGAGCTTTCTCCCATTGCCTGTGCTTATGCCAAGGCAAGAGGTGCTGACAGAATGTCATCCTACGGTGACTGGGTAGCACTTTCTGATACCTGCGATAAGGCAACCGCACTGCTTCTGCAGAGAGAGGTATCCGATGGTATCATTGCACCCGATTACACAGACGAGGCTCTTGAAATTCTGAAAACAAAGAGACGCGGCACATATAATGTCGTCAAGATGGACGCTTCCTACGTTCCTGCTGCAATCGAGCATAAGCAGGTTTACGGAATTACATTTGAGCAGGGCAGAAATGCTCTGAAGATCGACGAGGAAATGCTTAAAAACATTGTTACAGAAAATAAGGAGTTCACAGATGAGGCAAAGCGCGATCTTATCATTGCGCTCATCACTCTGAAATATACCCAGTCCAACTCCGTATGCTACGCAAAGGACGGTCAGGCAATCGGTGTCGGCGCAGGTCAGCAGTCAAGAATTCACTGCACAAGACTTGCAGGCAACAAGGCTGATATCTGGTATCTGCGTCAGTGCCCGAAGGTACTTGCACTTCCTTTCAAACCTGATATCCGCAGACCCGACCGCGACAATACAATTGATGTATATATTTCCGACGATTATGAGGATGTACTGGCAGACGGCACATGGGAGCTGTTCTTCACGGAAAAGCCGGAGCCTCTTACAAAGGAAGAGAAAAAGCAGTGGCTTTCAACATTCAGCGGCGTGTCACTTGGTTCCGATGCATTCTTCCCCTTCGGAGACAATATCGAGCGTGCTAAGCGCAGCGGCGTTCAGTTTATCGCACAGCCCGGCGGCTCAATCCGCGACGATAACGTTATCGATACCTGCAACAAATACGGCATGACAATGGCGTTTACCGGCATTCGTCTGTTCCACCACTGATAACGGAGGTATAATATGAAAATACTGGTAGTCGGCAGCGGCGGACGTGAGCACGCTATCATCCGCAAGCTTGCAGAAAGCCCCAAGGTAGACAAAATATATGCAGCCCCCGGTAACGGCGGTATTTCATGCGACGCAGAGTGCGTTGCAATCGGCGCAATGGATAAGGAAGGAATGGTTTCCTTTGCTAAGGAAAATGAGATTGATCTTGTTTTCGTTGCTCCCGATGATCCGCTGGCAGACGGTATGGTGGATACTCTCATGGCAAACGGAATCAGAGCCTTCGGACCTCTTGCAAATGCAGCCGTGATCGAAAGCAGTAAGGTTTTCTCCAAGAACCTTATGAAGAAATATGGTATCCCCACAGCGGATTATGAAACATTTGACGATCCCGAAAAGGCTGTTGCCTATATCGTGGAAAAGGGTAAATATCCCGTAGTCATCAAGGCTGACGGACTTGCACTCGGAAAGGGCGTTATTATCGCCCAGAGCGAGGAAGAGGCAAGGGCTGCTGTAAAGGAAATCATGGAGGATAAAAAATTCGGTGCCTCCGGAAACAATGTTGTTGTTGAAGAATTCCTTACCGGTCCCGAGGTCAGTGTTCTCGCATTTACCGACGGCATTGCACTCAAGCCGATGGTTTCCTCAAAGGATCATAAGAGAGCTTATGATAATGACGAGGGTCTTAATACCGGCGGTATGGGTACTATCAGCCCGAACCCCTATTATACAGACGAAATTGCAGACATCTGCATGAAAACCATATTTGAGCCGACAGTTGCAGCTATGAACAGCGAAAACAGAACCTTCAAGGGTTGTCTGTATTTCGGTCTGATGATTACACCTGACGGTCCGAAGGTTATCGAATACAATGCGCGCTTCGGCGATCCGGAAACACAGGTTGTTCTTCCGAGACTGAAAACGGATCTTGTTGATATCATTGAAGCTGTAATCGACGGAAAGCTCTCTCAGCTCAATATTGAGTGGACAAACGAAGCTACGGCATGCGTTGTAATGGCTTCCGGCGGATATCCGCTTGCATACAAGAAGGGCATAGAGATAAACGGTCTTGATGAGAACGGACAGGTCAGCGGAGCTACCGTATATCATGCAGGAACAAAGCTTGAAAACGGTAAATTCCTGACAAACGGCGGACGTGTTCTCGGTGTTACTGCCAGTGGAAAGACTCTCGATGCAGCACTTGAAAAGGCATATGCTGCAGTTGAGAAGATCAGCTTCGAGGGTGCTCATTACAGAAAAGATATAGGAAAAACAAAATAATTAACATAAATATGCCGCGTTTTGCGGCATATTTTGCAATAAGAATAATTATGGAATTTGAAAAACCTAACAACCGTACAGTTACGGTTCTCAGACGAAATTTTGAAAGACTGCAGCGTCATTCAGAGCTTCTGGAAATGTATAAGATCAAATGCGGCCATCTTCTCGATGAAATCAAGTATCAGCAGGAGATAATAGCCCGTCTTACTGCCGTTACAGACAGCGACGAGGAGGAAAAACGCATTATCCTCGGAGAGAAATTCGACAGGGTGATAAACGAAATCGGATTGCTTGAAACAGAGCAGGTAAGACAGACCGATTCACGCTTTGACAAGAATATGTCTACCGAGGACGAATTCCAGCTGATGGCTGCAACAGTCAGGGATGAGCATATTATGAACCTTACCCTTGACGAAAACGTTGCATATATAGCGAATAACTTTACAAACAGACGTACTGATCCGATCTGTCCGACATGCTACACAAGGATGAAGGCGGTTGATCCGCGCCACGTGGATATGCTAACCTACAGCGAGGGCAAGCTTGCGCTG
>ONAX01000100.1 GCA_900315875.1 uncultured Eubacteriales bacterium
CCCGTAGTTGATCGCGATACCGAGCACAAAGGCAAAAATCAGCCATACCGCAAGGGCTATCGACGCGATTTTTATTGCCAGGCTGATAATGAGCCGCTTGGTAGAAGCAGGCTTAGGTAATGAATATTCATCCGGCGGACTGCCCCGGGTTTCTTCCTTTTCCCTTTCAGAATTTGTCTTCATATTGTTCCTCGAAAAAATTTAGATATATTTTATATTGTTTTTTCAAAAAAACTATGAAAAGCTAACAACTTTTCAATTTAACTATACTACAAAAAGGCAACAAAAGCAAGAGAAATAATCATACTGTACGAAGATTTGTTGTTTACCGCAAATATAATGCTGCCTTCTTGTGCAAAATGACGGTTTTTTCCATGACCGGTTGCTTCAAAGTGATACCGATCAGCCGCTCGATCCCTTGTAAGAGAGATAATCTTGGCTTGAGTAATATCAAGATTTTATATTGATATTACTACTGCACGTAAAAAAACCACATTGACAGTCGAAAACAGCTTATCAATGCGGCTTTTGTGTTCGGAGTTAAGTATGCTTTATCTATTCGCTCGGTGTTTAACTCGTCTTACTAAATAAGGAAAACCTCTTTTTTCATATGGTGTTGACTGAATGTTCAGTACCTTGTACCCTGTCATGCCGATCGCTTCTTTGAGCACAACTTCATCAAGCGGACTGTCGCTGATGATCTCGGTCGCGCCTTTGCTGTGTGAGGACTTGACGGATCTGATTTTACAGGCGCTCCGTACCGTGTCGTTGATGTGAGCTTCACACATCGAGCACATCATCCCGTCTATCTTTAATGTTGTTTTGACCATAGTACCTCCTATTATTGTTTGAATATCATTGCGGGGGAGTGACGAATGCGTCACACCTGCGGCAATCCTCTTCCTGTTGCAGCCGGTGGTAATGACAGGGGGATTCCCACGATCGCTATGCACCCTCGGAATGACAGTACCGCTTATCGCGATACTGTCAGCTTTGTGAGCGGTCTGCCGTTCGCATATTGCTTTTGGTATACATTTGTGCATTTCTTGGAGCGCTCAAATTGCTTTTGCGCTTTATCCGCGTCGCCGTAGACCTTCCAGCAGCCGACGCATTTTGCCCTTGCTGCCCTGTTCTCGATGAACCCCTTGACGTCCTCACACGGGTATCCGAGGAACAGCCATATCTCATGCGGAAACTCGGCGCTCTCCCTCAGCTTATGTATCAGCCGCACAATGCACTGCTGACAGCTATCGGTACAGTAACCCTGCTGCGCGAGTAATTGACACACACCGTCATCCCGAAAATCCTTATTCAGCTTTGACGGTCTGTAAACATATATAAGCGCCTTGCCGTTCTTGAAACGCAGCGGAATAAGACGAATACCTTTCTCTCTCAGCGTAGTATTCCAATGACGCAGAAAACCAAGCACCTCCTCTCTGTCCCGATAGGAACAGGAAAAGAGATTCCCTGTTTTCAGCCCTGCCAGAGTCGGCGAGCAGTGCATAACAAGCATTTCTTCCGACATTTTCTTATCCCTCCATAATCGATTAGCAAACGCTAACCGATATTCAAAAAACAAGCACCCGATTCCCGGATGCAAACTGTAACGCGTGGATTTCGGTTACCCTATGCTAACTAAATTATATCGCTTCTTTTCTTTTTTGTCAAGATATAATCATCTTTTTCTGTATTACAGCAGAACTGCCGGCCCCACGGCTGACTGAATCATTGCATATTCTCATGTAGGGTGAGATAAAGTCATCCTAAGCGCTTTTTCAAAGCATAGGATTATTCGGAGCTGATATTTCTACTGATTTGAAAACGCTTTTATTCTTTTCTCAAATCGGAACATCCCATCGTTCATCAAGCTGTCTTGCACGTCGGAATCGTTCGGATCGGGATCATTCACCTCACCTTGTTTACACATCCTGCATTCCGGCGTACCTCTTTTGCTGCAGCGGTAGCATTGGCAGTCACGCTTTGTTTTGTATGGTTGTCTTGACTTGTAGCAATTCTTGATAGCATGATTTATAACCAACTGCTGCATGATCGCAGACTCTGTTCTCTGGTGTAGGTAAGCAAGGGTTGTGATATCTGTTCCGGAGAAATACTCGGATACAAGCGTACACTTTTCGTCGTCTGTCCATGTTTCTCCGTCTCGTGTCATTTCGATTTTGCCGGTATGCATTGCTGCAATTGTTTTAGGGTCAAGCTGATCCATTGATAATCAATCCTTTCGATATTTAATTATCAGTATGTTAGTTGAAATAAAATAAAACAAGACCATTTGCTGTGGTCGGGGGTATTACGGCATTCATCGGAGCATAGAAACGGTATTATTTTATGGTATATCGAGAGTTCTGTTGTTATCTTGGCTGAATGTAGATGCGTTCAGATAGGCTTTAACGGTGTATAGTTTCCTTATTTGTGCTTCTATGCTTTGCGGCATAGAGGCTTCTTTTTTTGCTCTGAAAAAGTACCGCCCTTCAAGCAGATATTATAACAATGATAGCCGCAGGCATATCAAAAAACAACATGGAGGTGCTAAGAATGAAGGTGCTTGTAAAAACAAAAGACCTCAGCCGTTATGAGGGACGCTGAGATCGGAACGGTCGGCGACCGTAAGATCATGTGGAAGCAGATCAGCAAGAGTACGGTCGATACGAAGCGGCTGAAAACGGAACAGCCCGATATC
>ONAX01000019.1 GCA_900315875.1 uncultured Eubacteriales bacterium
TCGCTGATGAAATGAACAACTGTATTGTAATCTGCAAAATAGTTGGGCATTTCTTTGATTTCTTTTTCAACCTGAGCAGCGTCAGCGCCGTCCTCAAGAACAACGAAACACTCGCGCAGATGCTTGTCCCTCGTTGTAAGCTCCGGTGCAGATCCGCTTCTTACAGCTTCAAGAGCGCTTTCAACAGGAATTGTGTACTGCTTTGCATTCTTTACTCCCTTTATGCGGCGGATAGCGTCGGAATGACCCTGGCTTACGCCCTTGCCCCAGAAAGTGTAGTCCTTTCCGTCGGGAAGAATGGCGTTTGCATAAACACGGTTCAGTGAGAACAGACCCGGATCCCAGCCGACAGAGATCATTGCAACCTTGCCGCCCTGCTTTGCTGCTGCATCAACATTTGCAAAATGCTCCGGAATTCTTGCATGTGTGTCAAAGCTGTCGATTACATTGAAAAGCTTTGCATATTCGGGAGTCTGAACAGGAAGGTCTGTTGCACTGCCGCCGCAGAGTACGAGTACGTCGATCTTGTCTGTCCATGCTTCGATCTCGTTTACGCTGACAACGGGAACATCCTTAGTAA
Source organism: uncultured Eubacteriales bacterium (assembly GCA_900315875.1). GTDB lineage: Bacteria > Bacillota > Clostridia > Oscillospirales > Acutalibacteraceae > UBA1213. The sequence continues at coordinate 581 of ONAX01000019.1, forward strand.
GAATGGTTACGCTTTCGGGAGCGCGGCGTGTAAATACAGCAGCAAGCTCCATATCATCAGCGGCAGCAACTGCGATCTCAGTACCTCTGCCGAGATTTCCGTAACCCAATATACCGATTCTTGTTTTCATAATATCTACATCCTTTCAAAGATTACATGAAATATTATAAACTTACTTTTTCCATTCGTCAATAAGCTGAGTGTAGCTGTAAACAAAAATATCTGATTTTTCTTTCAGCAGCTCCACGAATTGCTCGTTGGATTCGTCGTAAACCGCCGCTGTTTTCATTCCGACAGAGGAGGAGCTGATAATTCCTTCGGGTATGTCCTCAAAGACAATACACTGTTCCGGCTTGACTCCGAGCGTTTTCGCGGTGAAAAGATAAATATCAGGATTGCTTTTGTTCATCCCGACCTGTGATGTATAGCACACACAGTCGAAAAGCTCATTCATCCTGTTGTTTTCCAGACAAGGCCGTAGCAGATACGGATTGTTGGATGTCGCCATGCCGATTTTGATGCCTCGCTCCTTCAGAAGCCTGATAAAGCTGGCAGCCCCGGACTTTGCGCGGACGTTATTTGCATATTCATAATGCGCCATATCAAGCCAGACCTGCATTATTTCCTCAACACTTTCGTCAAGTTTGTAGGTTTCCTTTGTATAGGCAGCGGCTGTTTCAAAAAACATGGTGCGCATTTTGTCGGTATAATCCTCAGACGTCGGTATTCCGCGTGCAGTAAGGAAATCTTCATCAACTTTTTTCCATACGTACATAGAATCCACCAGCGTACCGTCTAGATCAAAAATCGCAGCCTTAATATCATCAAACATCATTCAGACCACACTCCGTGTTAGACTTTGTAAGCTTTATGATACAATATAAAGCTTTTGTTGTCAATAAAGCTTGAATAATGCCGCGGTTTGTGATACAATAAATTCTGTATTGTTCTGCATGGATGCGGAATAAACTGAAATATTGGAGGAAAGAATTATGGCAAAGGAACTTGCAAAGGCTTACAGCCCGGGTGAGTTTGAGGAACGAATCTATAAATTCTGGGAAGACGGCGGGTATTTTCACGCTGTCATTGATGAAAACAAAAAGCCCTATACAATCATGATGCCGCCCCCGAATATCACGGGTCAGCTTCACATGGGTCATGCTCTTGACAATACCCTTCAGGATACGCTTATCAGATTCAAGAGAATGCAGGGCTTCTGCGCTCTCTGGCTTCCGGGCACAGACCACGCTTCAATCGCAACAGAGGCGAAAATCGTTGAAGCTATGCGCAAGGAAGGTATTTCCAAAGAGGATATCGGCAGAGAAAAATTTCTCGAGCGCGCATGGGACTGGAAAAAGGAATACGGCGGCAGAATAGTAAAGCAGCTGCGCAAGATGGGCTCTTCGGCTGACTGGGAGCGTGAGCGCTTCACAATGGACGAGGGCTGCAATAAGGCTGTTAAGAACGTTTTCGTCCGCCTTTATGAAAAGGGTCTTATCTACAGAGGCGAGCGTATTATCAACTGGTGCCCGAAATGCCTTACGTCTATTTCTGATGCCGAGGTTGAATATGAGGAGCAGGCCGGTCACTTCTGGCACCTGCGCTATAAGCTTTCAGACGGCAGCGGATACATAAACCTTGCAACAACCCGTCCGGAAACACTCCTGGGCGATACCGCGGTTGCTGTAAACCCCGCAGACGAGAGATATAAGGATCTTGTAGGCAAGACCTGCATACTTCCTATCGTTCACAGAGAGATTCCGATTATTGCAGACGAGTATGTTGAGCAGGATTTCGGAACCGGTGTCGTTAAGATTACCCCTGCACACGACCCCAACGACTTTGAAGTCGGTCTTCGCCATAATCTGCCCGTTATCAATGTAATGACCGATGACGCCAAGATCGTTGACGACTATGCCGCTTATGCAGGAATGGATCGCTACGAAGCAAGAAAGGCTATCGTAAAGGACCTTGAAGCAGATGGCGCACTCGTCAAGATTGAGGATTACAGCCATAACGTAGGTACTTGCTACCGCTGCTCTACAACGGTTGAGCCGAGAGTATCCAAGCAGTGGTTCGTAAGCATGAAGCCTTTGGCTCAGCCTGCAATCGACGCTGTTAAAAACGGCGAGACAACCTTTGTTCCGCGTCACTTTGAAAAGACATACTTCCATTGGCTTGAAAATATCCGTGACTGGTGTATTTCCCGTCAGCTCTGGTGGGGACATCAGATACCGGCATTCTACTGCGACGACTGCGGCGAGATGGTCGTTACCAAGGAAAACGAAGCAGTCTGCCCGAAGTGCGGCAAAAAGATGCGTCAGGATCCCGATACACTGGATACATGGTTCAGCTCTGCGCTGTGGCCGTTCTCAACTCTCGGCTGGCCTGACGAGACACCCGAGATGAAGTATTTCTATCCCACAAGCACACTTGTAACGGGATATGATATCATCCCCTTCTGGGTAATGCGAATGATGTTCAGCGGAATCAAACATACCGGAAAGGCTCCGTTCGATACTGTTCTCATTCATGGTCTTGTTCGTGATTCCCAGGGAAGAAAGATGAGCAAGTCCCTCGGTAACGGCATCGATCCCCTTGAAATTATCGAGGAATTCGGTGCAGATGCCCTCCGTTTTGCTCTTATCTCCGGTAATGCACCCGGCAACGACATGCGCTTCTCTCAGGAGAAGATTACTGCAAGCCGTAATTTTGCAAACAAGCTCTGGAACGCTGCACGCTTTATTCATATGAATATCGACGATTATGATGTAAAGTGTGAGCTTCCTGCAACACTTGCAGCAGAGGATAAGTGGATCATAACTACACTTAATAATACCGCTAAGGAAATGGCTGCTAATCTCGACAGCTTCGAGCTTGGCGTAGCTCTTCAGAAGATTTACGACTTCATCTGGGACTGCCTGTGCGACTGGTATATCGAGCTTGCAAAATCCAGACTGCAGAGTGAAGGGGAGAGTGCTCAGAATGCGCGCATGGTTCTTGTATGGGTAATGGATAAGACCCTGAAGCTCCTGCATCCCTTCATGCCGTTTATTACAGAGGAAATCTGGCAGTCAATGCCGCACGACGGCGAGACAATTATGACCCAGCAGTTCCCGGTATACGACGAAGCCCTGAGCTTCCCCGAGGCTGCAAAGGAAATGGAGACGGTAATGGACGCTATCCGCGCTATCAGAAACCGCCGTACCGAAATGAACGTTCCACCTTCAAGAAAAGCTAAGGTATTCATCGCAGCGAAGGATCAGGCACCCTTCAAAAACGGTGCTGCATTCTTCGGACGTCTTGCATCCGCTTCCGAAATCGAGGTTGCAGAAAGCTTTGACCTTCCGGGTGCCGTAACCATCGTTACAGCAGATGCAAAAATCTATATTCCGATGGACGAGCTTATAAATAAGGCTGCTGAGCTTGAAAGACTCAAAAAAGAGCTTGCAGGCGCTGAAAAGGAGCTTTCCTTCAACGAAAAGAAGCTCGCTAACGAGGGCTTTATGGCTAAGGCTCCCGAGAAGCTCAAAAATGATGTTCGTGCCAATGCCGAAAAGTACAGAGAAAAGATCGAAATGATAAAGGCTGCTATTCTGGCACTGTCATAATAAACGAATAATGTAAAAGGGGCTGCCGCTTGTGATGCGACAGTCCCTGATTTTATGTCATCTGTTCTCTGATTTTTTTCATTGCTCCCTTTTCAAGCCTCGAAACCTGAGCCTGACTGATGCCGATTTCGTCAGCAACCTCCATCTGTGTTTTACCTCGCAGATAACGCATGGTCAGAATACCTCGTTCACGTTCACCCAGGCCTGAAAACGCGTCCATCAGCGCAATCCTTTCTAACCATCTATGATCATCGTTATCGTCTCCGAGGGTATCCATAATATAAACGGTGTCGGTGCCGTCGCTGTATACCGGGTCATATATCGAAACAGGCTCTACAAAAGATTCAAGCGCAATTACAACCGCTTCTTCACTCTGACCTATAGCGGAAGCAATTTCTGATACAGTCGGCTCACGTCCGGTCTGAGCCATGATTTTCTCCTTTTCCTGCATTGCGCGGTATGCTGTGTCCTTGATAGATCTGCTTATTCTCAGTGTGCTGTGATCTCTCAGATATCTTCTGACTTCGCCTATTATCATAGGTACTCCGTAGGTGGAGAATCTTACATCCTTTTCGCAGTCAAAATTGTCAATTGCCTTAATCAGTCCTATGCAGCCAACCTGAAACAGATCGTCCGCAAGCTCGCCTCTTCCGGCAAACCGTTTGATTACACTCAGAACAAGGCGAAGGTTTCCGCTTATCATTTCTTCGCGTGCCTCTTCCTGCTCAGCGGGAGTTCCGTTTCTTATAATGCAGAGCAGCTCACGCTTTCGTTTTTCTGTAAGAACCGGAAGCTTTGCTGTATTGATTCCGCATATTTCCACTTTGTTATAAACCATACTCATTCCTCCGAAATCAGTGCCCTTGTTTTATTGTGGTAGTATTATTGACACATTTTCGTGAGTTTATTCCGGTAATGATAAATTGCTTTCAAAGGAGTGCTGCCATCTGCTGAGGGCAACAAGGGACTCTTTTCGCCTGCCGGCTCGGTCGGTTCTTCTGTACCCCAAGGGCACTTCCTACGGTCGCCTGCGGCAGAGGAGTCCACCGGACACGAGCAACCCTTGACACTGCCGCCTTTGAAAAGACGGGCGAAGCTTTTGATTTATGTTTTATAATATTTCTTTCATAAGTTGAGAGACCGTCACGTTGGCGCTGCCTTGCACTGTAGGAAAAAAAATGATATACTGTAGATATACTTTTTTATGGAGGCTACTAAAATGGAAAACTTTATTCAGCTTGCAAAAGACAGATATTCCGTCAGAAAATTCACACCGGGGGAAATACCTGCACAGGATATTGAAAAAATCCTCGAAGCAGGACGACTTGCACCTACTGCCGTTAACTTCCAACCGATTTTTTTCTGGGTGTTCCGCGGCGAGTCAAAACAGAAGCTGCTTGAATGTACAAAAATGAAATTCATCGGTGATGCAGATGTCATAATTGCTGTCGGCTCTAAAGCTGACGGGGCGTGGGTAAGACCTTTCGATCAGAAAAACTTCAGCGAGGTTGACGCTGCTATCGCTACAACTCATATGATGCTTGCAATCCACGATCTTGGCTACGGTTCAACATGGATCGGACATTTTGATCCCGAAAAGGTTCACGAGCTTTTCCCTGAAACTGTCGGCTGGGAGCTTAATGCACTGCTTCCCGTCGGAATCATTTCATCCGAAGCCGAGCCATCGGACAGACACGATAAGAGAAAAAGCGGAGAAAATCTGATCAGGTATTATGACTGATTTATGTAGTTGCCGCCTGTGATTATCACAAATTAGTATCGTTTTCTTTGGTAAATATGACAAATTGTTATTAAAAACTCCGAAAAAAATAACATGGATTATGTTTTTTTTGTTGTATTGTCCCGAAAAATGTTGTATAATTAAATGGATTAGTTCAATATGATAGGTATATTATTTGTGATATAAATTCCAGTCAGATGATTTGATCGGAGGAATTACAGTGAGCATCTTCACATATTTTTCGGGCGCTGATACTCACATCAGAAGGCGCAGACTGTCAGTAAGACTGTCTGCTGCTTTCGCTGTGCTCGTTATTTGTATAGCCCTGCTGCCGCTTGGCGTTTCCGCCAAGGAGATAGACCTGTCTTTGAAAAGACGGAATAAGTCTGACCCCGTAGGCGTAAATACAGCAGGATACAGCGCTGTGCTTTATGATAATACAAACGGTTTGCCGACATCCGAGGCGAATGCCATTGTCCAGTCGCACGACGGTTTTATTTGGATTGGCGGCTATAGCGGACTAATACGCTATAACGGCAACGAATTCTACAGATTTCCAAGCTCCACCGGAATTTCGAGCGTTGTTTGTCTGTATGTGGATTCGCACGGCAGACTGTGGATCGGAACAAATGACAGCGGCGTTGCCCTGATGGAGAATGATACCTTCAGATTCTATAATAAAAAGGACGGACTTCGTTCCTATTCAATCCGTTCTATCTCAGAGGATAAGGAAGGCAATATTCTTCTTGCAACTACGATAGGCGTTTCTTATATCGATAATGATCTTGTTCTTCATAATATTGACGAACAGCAGATCAAAAACGAATATATCCGATCTCTCGTATGCGACAACAAGGGAGTTGCATATGGACTTACTCTTTCCGGTTCATTCTTTACTCTTGAAAACAAGCGTGTTTCAGCATATTATTCGTCGAAGGAAATGGGCAGCGAAACTATCAACTGCATTTATCCCGATCCGGAAAATGACGGGATGATCTATCTCGGAGATATGGATCGGAATATTATACACTGTTCTATTTCTGAGCTAAGTACTGAAAACCCTTCTATTGACGTTCTTACGATAGAGCCTCATAACCATATCAATGCAATCAAGTTAATCCAGAACAAGCTCTGGGTCTGCACTGACGTCGGTATTGGATTCCTGGATGATAATACATACCATTATCTTGATGATGCACCTATGAATGCATCTATTTCAGGTATCACAGAGGATCATGAGGGTAACCTGTGGTTCAATTCTACCAGACAGGGCGTAATGAAAATAGTCAAAAATAATTTTACTGATATTTTCACTCTTGCAGGTCTTGATCCCATGGTTGTCAATTCTACATGGATAGACGCCGATCTTTTGTATATCGGTACAGATACGGGTCTCAGGATTCTTGATAAGGAATACCATGTGCTCGAAAACGATATCACAAAGTTGCTTGACGGTGTAAGAATCCGCTGCATCAAGGGCGACAATGCCGGAAATATCTGGCTTTGTACTTATTCAGACCATGGACTTGTCAGATATACACCATCGACAAAGAAAATTGTAGAGTTTACTTCCGAAAACGGACTGCTGAGCAATCGGGTGCGTATGGTAACGCAACTCAGTGACGGAAGAATAGCCGTTGCGACCAATGCGGGCGTCAATATCATACGTGACAGTACCGTAACCGACAGCTATGATAATTCAAGCGGCATCAGTAACCTTGAAATTCTTACAATTGAAGAGGACGATCAGGGACGGCTTATGCTCGGCAGTGATGGTGACGGTATATACATCATCGATAACGGTACCACAACCCGGAAGGGTATTGATGACGGTCTTGGTTCAGAGGTTATTCTCCGTATAAAAAAAGACCCCAAGGAAAATCTTTTCTGGATTATCACAAGCAATTCTATTGGTTACATGCAGAACGGGAATATTACTACCATAAAGAATTTCCCGTATTCAAATAACTTTGACTTATATTTTGACAACTCCGATAATGTATGGGTACTCAGCAGTAACGGCATTTACGTTGTAAAAAAGCAGATATTTAAGGAAGATAAGGAGTTTGAATATCTGTTCTATGATAACAGATGCGGACTTCCGTGCGCTGCATCTCCGAATTCCCACAGCTATATTGATGAGGAGGGTCATCTCTATATTTCCGGAAGCTCAGGAGTCAGCGTTGTAAATATTAACGGCGATATGACCAGCGGAAGCAATGTCATTCTGGATGTTTCTTACATTATGGCTGACGATGTTTATTATGACTGTGCACCGAATTCGTATATCCGGATTTCGTCTGAATGCAAAAGACTGAACATTTTCCCGAACGCATTTACATATGCTCTTAATTCTCCGAGAATAAGCTATTATCTCGAAGGTTTTGACGATCAGCCTGCCGAGGTTTCCAAGGAAGGTCTCGGAACCGTTACCTATACAAACCTGAGCGGCGGCACATACAGATTCCACCTGTCTAGCCTTAATCCTGTTACCGGTGAAGCAGAAAAGACGATAATCGTTACGATTATCAAGCAGAGAGCCTTTTATGAAATGACCTGGTTCTGGGTACTTGCGGGTGCGCTGGTAGTTGTACTGCTGATTACGATACTTGTAATCTACTATAATACAAAAACCAAACGCCTGTTGAAAAAGCAGGAGGAGAATAAAAAGCTCATTAACGAAATGACTACTGCGTTTGCAAAATGCGTCGATAGTAAGGACGCATATACAAACGGTCATTCCTTCCGTGTTGCGACTTACACTGCCATGATCGCAAAGCGTATGGGCAAATCCAAGGAAGAGGTTGAATCAATCTACAGAATCGCTCTTCTGCATGATATCGGAAAGATCAGTATTCCGGATATCATTCTGAATAAGCCAGGTAGGCTCAACGATGAGGAATATGTCATCATGAAGAGCCACGCTATCAGAGGCTATGATATTCTCAAGGATATTACAATTGCTCCTGAACTGGCTCTCGGTGCTGCATGCCACCATGAGAGAATTGACGGTTCCGGCTATCCTGCAGGACTAAAGGGGGATGAGATACCGGAGGTTGCTCAGATCATCGCTGTTGCAGATACATTCGATGCAATGTATTCTACCCGTCCTTACCGAAAGAAGATGGACCTCGGAGATGCGATGAAGGAAATCAAGAAGGGTTCCGGAACGCACTTCAACCCGAAGGTGGTTGATATCTTCATCACACTTGCAAAAGAAGGCACATTTGATAAGGAACCAGAAACCCCGAGCACTGTTGATCCTATGACGATTCAGATGCAGGATGAAGATGAAATACAGCAGTAAATAATTAATCTGTACGGAGAAGCATTTTGAAGCTTCTCCGTACATTTTCGTCTTATTTGTCATTATAATGAATAAACTGTGTAGGAAAGTATAAAAGTTAACGTTTCCTGTTTTTGGATTGGTGTATATTAACTTCCAAAATGTCGAAAAAACGGCTTTTATGCTTGATTTAGACGGCTAATTATGATATAATCAATTCGTGTGCGCAGTCGGCGCATATATTTTAAGGATCATGTTCAGGAATAATGATCGGAGGAAAGAAAATGAAACTGCATGGTATCAGGGTGCCGCATAAGAAAAACACTGCGGAAGTTACCCCCGTGCGGATCGACCTGCCGCCTGAGGTATGCATACCTATGTCAATGCACATTGGTAAGCCCGCAAAGGCGATCGTCAAAAAAGGCGATGATGTTACGGTCGGTCAGCTGATCGGCGAAGCTGATGGCTTCGTTTCGTCAAATATTCATTCCAGTGTTTCCGGAAAGGTTAAGGCTGTGGAGGAACGTATTGCCTCAAACGGATCAAAGGTAATGAATATTGTTATTACTCCGGACGGTAAACAGACAGTATGTCCGGATGTAGCTGCACCTGTTATTACGGATTTTCCGTCATTTACTGACGCTGTCCGCAAAAGCGGCGTTGTAGGTCTCGGCGGCGCAGGCTTTCCGAGCTTTGTAAAGCTGAGCGTAAAGGATCTGTCAAAGGTTGAGGCCGTTGTTATCAATGCTGCAGAATGTGAGCCTTATATCACATCTGACACGAGAACAATGCTCGATAAGGGTGAATATGTTTTCCGCGGTATTGAAGCTCTGAAAAAGTATATGAAAGTAAAGCGCTTTATTATCGGTATTGAAAGCAATAAACCGAAATCGGCGACTTTCATGAAAGAACTTGCTGCAAAAACGGAAGGAGTAGAGGTCAAGGTCCTGCCTTCAATCTATCCTCAGGGCGGCGAGAAAGTCCTTGTTTTCAATACTCTGGGTCGTATCATTCCCAAAGGCGGACTTCCGCTTGATGTCGGCGCTATCGTTATTAACGTTACAACGCTGTCCTTTATTGCAGAATACCTTGAAACAGGAATGCCTCTTGTTGAAAAATGCATTACTGTTGACGGTTCTGCTGTCAGGGAGCCTAAGAATGTCATTGCCCCAATCGGTACGCCTATCGAATATCTTCTCGAGGCTGCCGGCGGCTGCAAAAGCGAACCTGCCAAGGTGCTGTACGGCGGTCCTATGATGGGTATTGCCGTGCCCTCACTGTCCGAGCCTGTTCTTAAAAATACCAATGCGATTATCGCAATGGATGAAAAGGAAGCAACTCTTCCCAAAACCACGCCCTGCATTGCCTGCGGCGCATGTACCGAGCATTGCCCCTTCAGACTTGATCCGAGAGCAATTGCAAAGGCATATAAGCTCGACGACGGCGAAGCGCTCGAAAAGCTCTGCGTTGATCTTTGCATGGAATGCGGCTGCTGCAGCTTTGTCTGTCCTGCAAACAGACCTCTTGTTCAGACAAACAAGCTTGCAAAGGTTCGCCTGAGAAACTACCTTGCAAAAAAGAAAGCAGAAGCAGAAAAGGAGGGCAAAGCCGGTGGCAAATAAGCTTATTTCAACCGTATCGCCGCACTTTTCAGGAAAGCGCACAACACAGAATATCATGCTCGATGTTATAATCGCACTTCTTCCTGCCGGAATTGCATCTGCTTTTATTTTCGGATGGAGAAGCCTGCTGGTAATCGGCGTCTGCGTAGCAAGCTGCGTTGTGTCCGAGTTTTTGTTTGAAAAGCTCTGCAAGCGTGAAAATACGGTTTTTGACCTGTCTGCAGTGGTAACGGGACTTCTGCTGGCATATAACCTTCCCGTGTCTATTCCGATATGGATGGCAGTGCTTGGCTCAGTAGCTGCAATTATTGTAGTAAAGCAGCTTTTCGGCGGCATTGGCCAGAACTTTGCCAACCCGGCAATAACAGCAAGAATTATGATGATGACGGCCTTTTCCGGGGCTATGACAAACTGGGTTTTCCCGGGGACGGCTAAAATGACGGATGCTGTATCCTCAGCAACACCTCTTGTTGCTGCTGCAAAGGGTACAACAGCAATGATGCCGACTTATCTTGATCTGCTTCTCGGTAAGCATGCGGGTTGCCTTGGTGAGACCTGCGCAGCAGCCATCATCCTCGGCGGACTTTACCTCATGATAAGAGGCGTTATTTCCTGGCATACACCTGCAGCATTCATTGTAACTGTTGCCTTGTTGTCCTTCGTCTGCGGCAAGGATGCTCTTTATCAGATCCTTTCAGGCGGACTTATGCTCGGTGCCTTCTTCATGGCAACCGATTATGCAACAACTCCCCAGACAAAGTGGGGCAAGCTTGTATTTGGTGTCGGATGCGGTATAATCACAATACTTATCCGCTTCTGGGGCAATCTCCCGGAGGGCGTATCCTTCTCAATTCTCATTATGAACCTTCTTACGCCGTATATTTCCAAGCTTACGGCATATAAGCCTCTGACAGGAGGTGCCAAAAAATGAAGGACATAATCAAACCAATCATAGTTCTTGCTGTGATCTGTCTCGTAGTTACTGCGGCACTTGCTGCTGTTAACAATGTTACCAGTCCTATTATCACTGCTGCTCAGGAAAAGGCCGCTGCCGAAGCGCGCAGCGAAGTCCTCAGCGAAGCCAAGGATTTCAAGAAGCTCGATAATGTCAAGCTTCCCGAGGGTGTTACCGAGGTATATGAGGGCAGCAACAATTCAGGTTATGTAATCATGATGGAGGCAAAGGGCTACGGCGGCACGATCAAGCTTATCTGCGGCATCAGACCTGACGGCAGCATCGAAGCCGTAAAGACCCTTTCCCACAGTGAAACCAGCGGTATCGGTTCCAAGGTTGTCGATAACGGATCCGGTTATCATGAGAATTATAAGGGTAAAACAAAGGAAACCTATTCTTCCGTTGACGCTGTAACAGGCGCAACCATTTCATCCACTGCATATAAAAAAGCACTTTCCAGTGCATTTGAGGCTTATGATATTGTGAAGGGGGCGAAGGCATGAATCAGCTGAAAAACTTTGCAAAGGGTCTTATCAAAGAAAACCCTGTGCTTGTTCTGGTGCTCGGTACATGTCCGACCCTTGCAACCTCTACAAGTGTAATCAATGCGCTCGGCATGGGTGCGGCTGCAACAATAGTTCTGCTATGCTCGAATGTCGTTATTTCCGCACTGCGCAAGGTTATTCCGGATAAGGTACGAATTCCCTGCTATATTGTTCTTATCGCAGGCTTTGTCACAATGGTACAGATGCTTGTCAAGGCTTTTGCTCCTGCACTGGATGACGCTCTTGGCATTTATCTGCCGCTTATCGTTGTAAACTGTATAATTCTCGGCAGAGCAGAAATGTTCGCTAATAAGAATAAGGTTTTCGATTCAGCAGTAGACGGCCTCGGAATGGGTCTCGGCTTTACGCTTGCACTGTTCCTTATGGCTGCTATCCGCGAGACCTTCGGCGCCGGTACCTTTGCCGGTATTCCGATCCCGGTATTGTACGAAAACCACATTTCTATCCTCACCATGGCTCCCGGCGGATTCCTCGTATTCGGCCTGCTTATAGCCTGCGTGAACAAATTCGGAAAGCACAAGCCCAAGAAAAAGGACTTCGGCTGCGAGGGCTGCCCGAATTCCGCTTCCTGTGCAAAAACCTCCTGCGAGGGTAATAAGGAGGAGGCTGCATCATGACAAAGCTTATTATAATACTGCTTTCAGCAGTTTTTATCAATAACTACGTTCTGTCGCGTTTTCTCGGTATCTGCCCGTTCCTCGGCGTATCCAAGAAGCTTGACAGTGCAACCGGCATGAGCCTTGCTGTTATTTTCGTAATGCTCATTGCAACAGCTGTAACATATCCGATCCAGGTATTCCTGCTTGATCCTATGAACCTCGGATATCTGCAGACTATCGTATTCATTCTCGTTATTGCAGCACTTGTTCAGCTTGTTGAAATTGTTCTTAAGCGTTATCTGCCGTCGCTGCATAAATCTCTCGGAGTTTACCTTCCGCTTATCACCACCAACTGTGCCGTGTTGGGTGTAACAATCCTCAATGTTCAGGATTACCCCGTAAATGAGGCTACAACCTTCTGGTGGGGCTATGCCGAGTCACTGGTCAATTCTCTCGGCAGCGGACTTGGCTTCTTCCTCGCAATGGTAATGTTCTCTGGCGTTCGCTCTACAATTGAAGGCAGCGACGTTCCGGAAAGCTTCAAGGGTCTGCCGATAACATTGGTTGCGGCTGCGATCACCTCGCTGTCCTTCCTCGGCTTCGGCGGAATTATTGAAAATCTGTTTGCATAAGGGGGATGACGTATGATAGAAGCAATTTTAACAGCCGTTATCCCGGTAGTGATAATAGCTGTGATCTGTGCTGTAATGCTTGTTGTTGCATCAAAGTTCATGGCTGTCAAAGAGGATGAGCGCTTTCCTGCTGTCCGTGAATGTCTCCCGGGCGCTAACTGCGGTGCATGCGGCTTTGCCGGATGTGACGGCTATGCGAAGGCTTTGTGCGAAAATCCGGATACTCCGTCGAACCTCTGTGTTCCCGGAGCTGACGGAGTTGCCCATAAGCTTGCTGATGTTCTCGGAGTTGAATTTGAGGATGTTGTGGAGCAGGTTGCTGTAATACACTGTGCAGGCGACTGCGCACATACAAATGATAAGGTCAGATATGAAGGTATCAGAACCTGTGAAGCTGCAAAGCTGCTTTACGGCGGCAAGGGCAGCTGCACATACGGCTGTCTCGGCTTCGGCGACTGCGCAGCAGCATGTCCTCAAGGTGCAATATACATCAAGGACGGCATTGCACATGTTGACAGAAGCGAATGTATCGGCTGCGGAATCTGTACAAAGACCTGTCCGCAGAAGATCATTTCACTTATTTCCGATGTTGAAAAGGCTGTTGTTACCTGCAGTAACAAGGATAAGGGTGCTTCCACACGCAAGGTTTGCTCAAACGGCTGTATCGGCTGTAAAAAATGTGAGCGTGTATGTCCTGCAGGAGCAATCAAGGTTATTGATAACGTTGCTGTTATCGATTACGATAAATGCCCTGACTGTGAGGACTTCGGAGTATGCGCTAAAAACTGTACAACAGGCTGTATCCAGATAGCTGACCTGAGTGGTCTGCACAGACTGAAGGAAAAAGAGACTGAAAAGTCAAAAGCCTGAAATATAAGTAAACTTTTATCCCCGTTAGCCATTGGCTTTCGGGGATAAGATTTTTTGCCTGTTTTCAACCCGTTTTACGGGTTCTGACATAGTACAGGTTGCAGATGTGTGTTTGCGTCGCAAAGTTGTTGTGTTTGCGTCGCAAAGTTGTTTACTTTTCGTTATACTTGTGATAGAATAAAAGAAGAATAGATGGAGGGGCGATGTTATGAATACTCAGTCTTCTAAAACTATCATTTTTTATACAACTCCTGCTCATGGTCATATAAATCCGGCACTACCGATTATGTCAGCTCTTATTGAAAAGGGCTATACAGTCATTGCATATTCAACTGATGAATTCAAGGAGATAATCGAAAGCAGCGGCGCGGAATTCAGACGCTATGTTTTGGGCTCAATTCGTTTCAGAACATCAATCGGAAGCGATCTTATGCCGCTGACTGATCTGATATTGCGTTTTACCCGTTTTGCCCTTCCGCGGCTTATTACCGAAGCACAGTGTGTAGATCCCGTACTGATTCTTCATGATACTCTTGCACTGTGGGGCAGGATGACCGCCGACGCACTGGGTACTCCTGCTGCATCGATTAATACTATCCAGACGGTTTACAGCGTTCATAGCAATACTTTCAAGCTTTATACGCGCAATTTTGCAGCTTCGACATTTTCAAAGTTGTATAAATTCGGAGAAATTGACGAAGGGAGGAATGCACTGCAGAATCTGTACGGTCTTGAAAAAACGGATCTTCTTTCGCTTCTTATGAATAAGGAAAAATTCAATATCTTCACTTTTCCTCGCTGCATGCATCCCGACGGAGAACAGCTCGGACAGGACTGCTTCTTTGTCGGTGCAACATCACGGCTCAGGAGTGTCAATTCAGGCGATATGATAGACTGTGATAACCTGATTTATGTATCGCTCGGAACTGTTTTCAATAAAAGCATGGCTTTTTATCATAATCTTATCAAAGAATTCGGCGGCACACCATATAATCTGCTTGTTTCCTGCGGAGACAATTACGGCAGACTTTCCAGAATAAATACGCCTGACAATATTGTTCTGACACCGTTTGCTAATCAGGGTGCCGCGCTTGCATCTGCAAAGCTGTTCATAACTGCAGGCGGAATGAACAGCCTCTGTGAGGCAGTCGCTGCGGGTGTTCCGTGCCTTATGGTTCCTCAGCAGGGCGAACAGATGGCGAACGCTGAAATGATGGAGCGCATAGGAGCAGGAATCAGAAGCCACGGGCTGCTTTATGAAGAGGGAAGTCATATGATAAGCGCCTTTCGCAGAAACGATAAGCTTATTGATATTTTTTCAAATGTACGCATTGATCTTCTGATCTCGACGCTTGAAGATTATATGAAAAGGGTGTAATAATGAAAAATGTTCTTGTAACGGGAGCTACAGGCTTTCTCGGAAAATATCTCGTTTCTGAGCTGTTGGATGAGGGCTGTCATGTTATCGCCGTCGGCAGAAATGAAACTGCAGGTGCTGATCTTGAAGAAAAGGGAGCTTCGTTTGTAAAGGCGGACTTTACTGATAAAGCTGCTCTTTCTGAAAGTTTCCGTAATATTGATTGCGTGATACACGCCGGCGCACTTTCAACCGTATGGGGAAAATGGGAGGATTTCTATAATATCAACGTCCTCGGTACGAGAAATATCTGCGAGCTATGTATTGAAAACGGTGTTTCGCGAATAGTTTATATATCCTCGCCGAGCATTTATTCCGCTAAAAAGGATCGCTTCGATATAAAAGAGGATGATTTTGATAAAAGCAACGAGCTTAATTACTATATTAAATCTAAAATCCTTGCAGAAGAGGTGATAAAGGAATTCCGCGAAAAGGGCCTTTATACGGTCGTTCTGCGTCCTCGCGGTCTTTTTGGAATAGGTGATACAAGCCTGATTCCCCGTGTGCTTCGTGCGAATTCCAAGATAGGAATTCCGCTTTTCAATAACGGACAGAACCTTGTGGATATCACCCATGTCAGAAACGTTGCCCATGCTTGCTGCCTGGCTTCGTCTGCGCATGATATAGACGGCGAAACCTTCAATATTACAAACGGCGAGCCGACGGCATTCCGTGATATTCTGGAAGAGTTTCTTGCAGCTATTGATGAAAAGCCGAAGTATCTTAAGCTGCCCTTCGGACTTGTTTTCGGAATATCGTCATTTCTTGAATGGTTCTATCGCAGCTTCAAACTTCGTGGTGAGCCTGCCCTGACGCGTTATACTGTATGCACACTGGCTTTTTCTCAGACGCTGAACATTGAAAAAGCACAGAAAAAACTTGGATATAAGCCGGTTATCAGCCTCTCGGAGGGGATTGTAGAATATGGAAATTGGTGGAAGGAGCATCAGAAGGGTTAAGCTTTACGCCTGCGGATGCTGCAAAAATAATCTCGGAATAGTCTTTCGCGGTCATCCTACAGATAAGCGTACTTTTCCGGCACTTGTTGTTTTGCTGGAGCATGAAAAGCTTGGCCGTATCCTTTATGATACTGGTTATAGTGAGCTTGTGTATAAAAACGGCTTTGTTTCAACTATTTATAATACGTTGAATAAAACATATATTACCGAAAATGAAATAATAGATAATCGCCTACGCAGTGATGGAATTGATCCGGAAGATGTTTCCAATATTATTCTCTCTCACGCCCATCCGGATCATATTGGTGCTCTCAGGCGTTTTTCTGACTATAATCTTATTTCCACTAAGGAAGTATTCGATAAGCTTAACTCTGGAAAGAAGCTTTCACTGACCTTCCGTAATATGGTTCCGCAGGGAAACTATACTGAAAAGGTGCTTAAGCCTGTGGATGATAAAGGTATTTTCGGAAAGTACTTTAAAGAAGTGTATGATGTGCTTGGCGATGGTTCCGTTGTCGGAGTTCGACTTGACGGCCACGCTGAGGGTCAGCTCGGAATATATCTGCCGGAATATAAGCTGTTTTTTGCGGCTGATTCCTGCTGGGGTGAGGATCTCCTATTCGAGGTGCCGAAAATGCGGCCGCTTCCTAGAAAAATCCAGAATAATTATCAGAAATACAAGGAAACAGCACTTGCACTTATGAACTTCATGTCGGACCATAAAGATATAAAGGTGATTTTTTCACACGGTGCAATGGAGGAAAAAACCTATGAGCAGCAAGCTTAAGATATTAAAATATTATCTCGGCTTCAAAAACCGTCATTTTTCAAGCAGGAAACAGCTTGAAGAGTACGCTGATAAAAAAATAGCCAGGCATTTGCGCTTTGTAACAGAAAAATCGGAATTTTATCGTCCCTATGCCGGAAAGCCCCTTAGTGAATTTCCTGTCATTGATAAAAAGATAATGATGGATAATTTCGATACGATAAACACCGTCGGAATTAATAAGGAGGAAGCACTTGAATTTGCCGTGAATGCCGAAAGGAGCCGCGAGTTCAATCCGAAGCTTAAGGGTATAACTGTTGGTCTGAGCTCCGGCACATCGCACAGCAGAGGAGCTTTCCTGGTAGAAAAAACTGAAACGGAAAAATGGGCAGGCTTTGTCCTTGCAAAATTTCTGCCGCACGGTATACTCGGAAAATACCGCGTCGCATTCTTTATGAGGGCGAATTCTAATCTGTACGAATCAGTAGGTTCGGGCAATATCAAATTTGAATTCTACGATATATACGCCGATATGGATGAAAATATAGATAAGCTTGCGAGGCTTGGTGCTGATATTGTTGTAGCCCAGCCGTCTGCGCTGCTTATGCTTGCGTCGGCTATTGACAGCGGCAGATTGAATATCCATCCGGAAACAGTCATTTCAATTGCTGAGGTACTTGAAAACGAGGATGAAAAGCGCATAAAAAAATCCTTTGGCATTGATGTCATACATCAGGTATATCAGTGCACAGAGGGCTGTCTTGCAACAACCTGCCGCTGCGGAACTCTTCATCTGAATGAGGATATTGTTCATATTGAAAAAGAGTATATAGACGACAGGCGGTTTATACCGATTATTACTGATTTCGAGCGAACATCACAGCCTATAATACGCTACAGGCTGAATGATGTGCTGGTTGAAAGAAAAGAAAAATGCCCCTGCGAAAGTGTATATACAGCTCTTGAAAGAATCGAGGGCAGGGAGGACGATGTATTTGTTTTTACCTCCAAAGATAAGAAGATACGAATCTTCCCGGATTTTATTAGACGATGTATTTTGTTTGCAGGAAATATAACGGATTACCGCATTGTGCAGCAGAAGGATTCTTCAGTTGTAGTTTACGCTGATATTGATGATGAGATGAAAGCTGCAGTGACTCAGGAATTTGAAAAGCTGGCCGAAGATAACGGCTTTGGCATGCCTGCGCTGAGCTTTGAAAGCTATTCATATGACAAAAGCCGCAAGCTGAAAAGAGTTGAAAGATTGTCCTGATAGGACGCCGAACGGAGGTAAAAATAATGAGGAATATCAAAATTATCGGATGCGGAGCTGCTTTGCCCGAAAACACAGTTAAATTCGGAGATAATATCAGATACAGAATGACAAACGGTCAGACTCTGCTTGACCTGATCGAACGTGCAGTAGCTCAGGCACTCTCTGATGCGGGAGTCACAATTAATGATATTGATCTGATCCTTGGCGGTACAGCGACTCCCTTGCAGGGTATTCCATGCAACGCAGCTCTTGTTCACGAGCGTATTGCAAAGGGTTCTTCTATTCCTGCGTTTGATATTAATTCGTCCTGTACAAGCTTTATCACTGCTTTTGATATGGCCTCTTATCTTATCGATGCAGGAAGATATAAAAAAATACTCATTTTTTCCGGCGATACAGCCTCGGCAGCACTGAATCCTAACCAGAAGGAAAGTTTTGAGCTTTTTTCGGACGCTGCCGCAGCGTTTGTTGTAACCCGCGGCAATGGTGATAGCGGTGTTATCGGCGCAAAGCAGTGTACATACTCCGAAGGCGTTCATGATACAGAAATCAGGGGCGGCTGTGGATTGCTCCCGTCATTTGCACTTACCGACAAAAACCGCGAGGACTATTACTTCGATATGAAGGGCGTCAGGGTGCTTAAGCTGACAGCAAAGAAGGTTCCGGGTTTTCTCGATGATTTCCTCAGAGAAACTGGTATTACTCTCAATGACGTAGATATGTTCATACCTCATCAGGCAAGCAAGGCTCTGTCACTGATTATGAAAAAGCTCGGTATACCTGAGGATAAATACATAGATCATGTCAGGGACTGGGGAAATATGATTTCCGCTGCTGTTCCTATGGCTCTGTATACTGCAATAAATGAAAACAGAATCAAAAGAGGGGATAAGGTGGTTATGTTCGGTACAGCTGCCGGACTGACAATCAATATTCTCCTGATGCAGTACTGAGATTAAATGTATATTCTCGACCACCTGATTTATTTCGGGTGGTTTTTAATTTATTAGGAAGATTATCAGATTTATAATTTGAAAATAATTCGGAAATCATTTATTCATAATTGTATGTTAAATTATTAACAGCAAGATCAAGTGAATAATATGTGATTTGTATGGATGAAGCGTCAGATTGAAACGTTTGTGCAGTGCCTGTCTTGCAGCTCCAAAAACACACTTTCTTCGTTGCCCAGTGTCGCAGCTGCTATTAAGTATTGACAAAAATGTCGTATGATAGTAAAATTATATGTGGATATATGTATATTTAAGGAGTAAATCTACATGGACAAGAAGAAGGTTTTGTGGCTTATTCTTCTGAATCTCGGTCTGCTTTTGTGGAACGTTGCGTTGTTCTCTCCGGGGCTTATCGGACTTACAATCGGTGCTGATGCACTTTTGACAGCTCTCGGCGTTACTGATATTGTAATGAGCCTTATAGGTTTCGGCTGGGGCAATTATAGTCTTCTTTTCAGCGAAAAGAATTCCGATATAAAGCTGTATAAGGGCAACGAACTGTCTCAGGCAAAGGATTATGTTGCAGCCCTTGAGAACCAGAAGGATAAGAAGATATTTGAGGCAGACATCAATACCGCAGTTGAGCAGATATACCGTATAGAGGATAAAGACCGCGCACTTGATACAATACTTGCACAGTATTTTTCACCACAGGAAATGACCTTTACCAAATTCCAGAGTACGGTTGACTGCGTACAGGAGCTTTTTTATCAGAATCTTAAAAAGATGCTTAACAGAATAATAATCTTCGATTATAAGGATTACCTCAAGGTTCTGGATAAGCTCAACAGCGCCCCCGTTGTTGATGGGGTAAAGGTTGCATCAAAGGCGCACGCCGCACAGCTGAAGATATACAATGAGCATCTCGATTATGTTCACCAGCTGCTCGAAATGAATGAAAACATGCTTGTGAAAATGGATTCACTGCTGCTTGAGATATCAAAACTTGACGATATCAATGCGGGTGATCTTGAAAATATGGCAGCAATTCAGGAAATCAATGAACTGATTGAGCAGACAAAGTACTACAAGCTATAAAAGGAGGATAAAAATGAGCAAAATTCCTAACGCCGTAAAGGTAATGATTTTTGTTGGTATCGGACTTCTTGTTTTCGGCGGTGTATTTCTCGGGATAACACTTACCAGAAACGTCGGCAAGACTGATACCGAGATAACCATGGAGGATGCTTCCCAGCAGATGCAAAGACTGCTGCGGAATATCAACGTCACCACTGTCAGCGCCCGAAAGGCAGCAATAAGCGACGAGGATATTCTTTCCGAAGCAGAGGAGCTGCCTGATATCAGCGGTTATCCTCTTTCTGTTGAAGGTTCAGGACAGATCAATGTTGAGATCTTCTCTTCGCCTGAGAAAGCAGGCACAGGAACCGACGGCTGGCTTAATGAAGTAGCCGAAAGGTTCAACGTTTCCGGTGCGACAGTCGGCGGAAAAAGCGTTTCTGTTTCTGTACGTTCTGTTTCATCCGGTCTTGCAATCGATTACATCAGCAGCGGAAAATATGTGCCGGACGCAATTTCTCCTTCAAATGATTTCTGGGGTGAGATGCTTAAGGCAAAGGGTGTAAAGGTTGACCTTGTTGAAAGCAAGCTTGTCGGCAATACTGCCGGAGTTCTTCTTTCAAAGGAAAAGTACAATGCTCTTATGGAAAAATACGGTTCGGTCAATATGAAGGTTATTTCTGAGGCAACCGCCGATGGTGAATTGATGATGGGCTATACCAACCCATTCGTCAGTACCACAGGTCTTAATTTCCTTGTCAGCACGCTTTATTCATATGACAGCGATGATCTTCTCAGCGAAACCGCAATAAACGGTTTCAAGAGCTTCCAGGAAAACGTTCCCCTCGTATCTTATAATACGCTGCAGATGAGAACCTCTGCGGAATCCGGTTCTCTTGACGGCATGGTAATGGAATATCAGCTTGTTTATAACGAGCCGACACTAAAAAACAACTATGTTTTCACTCCCTACGGTGCACGTCATGACAATCCCATGTATTCAGTAGGCAATATTTCATCAGATAAGAAAGATGCTCTCGAGCAGTTCTGCAAATTCTGCCTTTCCAATGAATCCCAGCAGCTTGCAACAAATTACGGCTTCAATCAGAATAGTAATTACAAAAGCGAGCTTCCGAACATTCCCGGAGATAAGCTGATCGCTGCACAGAAGCTCTATAAAGAGAATAAGGACAGCGGCAGACCGATCATTGCTGTATTCATTGCTGATACATCAGGCTCGATGAGCGGTGAATCCATTAACGCTCTGCAGACCTCTCTTATCAACTCTATGCAGTATATCAATAAAGATAACTATGTTGGACTTGTATCCTACAGCAGCAAGGTTTATATAAACCTTCCGATTGCAAAGTTTGATCTTAACCAGCAGGCATACTTCAAGGGTGCTGTGCAGGATCTGAACGCGAGCGGACAGACCGCAACATATGATGCAGTAATCGTTGCCCTTGATATGATAGAAAAGGCAAAGGCAGAGCATCCCGAAGCAAAGCCCATGCTGTTCCTGCTCAGTGACGGCGAACAGAATACAGGCTGCTCTCTCAAGGATATTACGGGTGTACTTAATGCTTACGAGGTTCCCGTTTATTCAATAGGCTATAATGCCAATATCGAGGCTCTCAAGAGAATTTCAGAAATCAATGAGGCTGCCACGATCAATGCTGCAAGCGATGATATCGTTTATCAGCTCAAAAATCTGTTCAATTCCGAGATGTAATTCGGAAACAATAAAGGAGGATAACAGTTATGGCATTTTCAATGGAGCTTCCCGATGTGGAAGCAGTAAAAGAAGAAGTTAAAGAAGAACTTGTACCTGCAGAGGAAACGAAGGTTCAGCTTGAGAAGGCTGCTGATGGTAACACAAAAGAGCTTTTTACATTTGACCTTGGTTCTCTTGAGCAGAGAAGAGAGATCGTTTCTTCTATCGAAGGCTTCGGCAGCGATATTGTTGAAAAATCTACAAGGAAGAATGAGCTTCTGAATGTTCGTCTCGTAGACCTGAGCAAAATGGGCGGTGAAAACGGCGAAGTAGTAAACGGTCTTGCACAGCTTCAGACACAGATGAAGGATCTCGATCCCTCCGGAATAGATTTTACTCAGAAGGGTGTAATCGGAAAGCTTTTCAACCCGATCAAGAATTATTTTGCAAAGTTTGAAAAGGCAGATTCCATTATTGCCGATACAGTAGAGTCCCTCGGAAAGGGCAAGGCAGTCCTCAAGAACGATAATACTACCCTTGAAATCGAGCAGCTTGCTCTTCGTGACCTGACAAAGAAGCTTGCCCAGCAGATAGAGCTTGGTATGCAGATGGATACAGCTATTACAGAAGCTATCGAGCGCGCTAAAGTTGAAAACGTTGACGAGGAGAGAATCAAATTCATCGAAGAAGAGGTTCTTTTCCCGCTCAGACAAAAGGTTATGGATCTGCAGCAGATGCAGGCTGTAAACATGCAGGGTATTATTGCAATGGAAATTGTCCGCCGCAATAATAAGGAACTTATCCGTGCAGTTGACAGAGCTGAAAGCGTAACCGTATCTGCTCTTCGTATTGCTGTTACCGTTGCAAGCGCACTTTATAATCAGAAGATCGTGCTTGAAAAGGTTAATGCTGTAAACGAAGCTACCAATAAGCTTATCGGCGCTACATCAAAGATGCTCAAGGAGCAGGGCGCAACAATTCAGCAGCAGGCTATGGAAACCAATATTTCAGTAGATACCCTGAGAAATGCGTTCAATGATACATTTGCTGCACTTGACGCTGTTACAGACTATAAGCAGAAGGCTCTGCCTCAGATGAAGGTAACCATTGAGCAGTTCAGACAGCTTGCCGATGAAGGCGAGAAGCGCATTGTAAAAATGGAAGCCAGAGATGAAGAGCTGAAGAAGCTCAACGGCTGATTTTGTTAAACTGAGTAAGCCGACAACGGGATAACCGCTGTCGGCTGATTTTCTACTCGGTTATGATAATCCGTGTACAGGAGTGGTTAGCTTGAAAAATATTCTTATTACTGCAGGGGGAACTGTAGAACCTATTGATTCCGCAAGAGTTATTTCAAACAGCGGAACAGGCAGACTCGGCAGCCTTATTGCAGATGAATTTGCAAAACGGATGGAAACAGGAAGGATAATCTATGTCTGCGCAGAAAATGCTATTCTTCCTTCCAGCGGTAAGGTAGAGATAGTAAAGATCCGCAGCGTTGAGGATCTTGCCGGAGCAGTTGAAGGTATTACTAAACGAAACAGGATAGACGTAATTGTTCATTCTATGGCTGTCAGCGATTATACCGTGCGTTCGGTTACAACTGCCGGAGAACTTGCAAGATACCTTGCAAATGCAATGAACAGCATGTCCGAAAAAAGTCTTCCTGTGGATGTCGAAAAGCTTGAAAATGATCCATCAACAACCGAGGGTGTACTTGAAGCAGGTATTCTGGCCGCAATTGAAAACACTGATATCCGCGAAGGTGGAGAAAAGCTGTCATCGAAAATGAAGTCGCCGGTTCTGCTTCTTGAACAGACCCCGAAGGTCCTGTCTTCGCTCAGGGCATTAACTCCTGATGCAACGATTATTGGTTTCAAGCTTATGACCGGAGTAACAAAAACGGAGCTTATTAATACTGCTATGCGCCTTATGAAGAAAAATGACTGCGACTACGTTCTTGCAAATGACAGTCTGAACATCCACGGTGATGAACATATCGGATTGCTTATTGACAAGAACGGTTCAATGGTTGAATATAATACTAAACAGAGCATAGCTCGCGGTATTGTATCTGCCGTATTTTCGGAGGAATGAAAATGAAGAATATAATTCTTGGAATAACCGGTTCAATTGCCGCCTATAAGGCTGCGGATATTGCAAATGAGCTTACTAAGGCAGGCTGCAGTGTGCACGTAATTATGACGAAAGCAGCTCAGCAATTTATCAGTCCTCTGACTTTCCAGACACTTACAAGAAATAACGTTTATACGGATATGTTCGAGCCGTATAACGTGACAGAGGTCGAACATATTTCTCTTTCAGAAAAGGCTGACTTGTTTCTTGTTGCACCTGCTGATGCAAATTTCCTTGCAAAGGCCGCAACGGGTATTGCAGATGATATGCTGACAACATCGTTTCTTGCATATCGTGACAAGCCTGTACTGATAGCTCCTGCAATGAACACTAACATGTACGAAAATCCTGTCACTCAGCGAAATATCGGTGTTCTTCGCCAGCTTGGTTTTGATTTTATCGAGCCGAGGAGTGCTATGCTTGCCTGCGGAACGGTTGGTAAGGGCGCTCTCGCTGAAACTGATGTTATTGTCAGGGAAGCCCTGCAGGCGGTCAGCACCTGATTATTCTATGCAGAGCAGACGTTTAAGCAGTAAAGTGAAAATCTTTGTGAAGCTTACCCGTTCAACCTCGCTGTCTGCAGTGACAGCAGTTTCCGCCAGACGTTCTCCTTCTGAATAAAAGATGATCTTTCCGAGCTGCTGCCCTTTGTATATAGGAGCTTCAACGCTCTGCGGCAGCTCTGTTTTGGATGTGATTTTTCCTTTTGTCCCCTTGTTCATCAGCACCGATTCGTCGGATACCGCTTTTATCATAACGGTATCCGACATTCCTTTTTCAACCGGAATCGATGTCGGTAGATCCTCAGGCAAAGCCGGGGTGATCATTTTATAATTAGCAAAGCCGAAGTCAAGCAGAGCTGATGCGTCCGAAAAGCGCTGCTTTCCTGACGGAGCACCCAGTACAACTGCAATCAGCCCGAGTCCGTTCCTCTCGGCACTGGCACTGATACATGCGCCTGCCTTTGATGTTGTTCCTGTTTTCAGACCGGTAATGCCTTCGTAATTAACAAGAAGCTTGTTGGTATTTACAAGCTGTGTTTTTCCGCCACGCAGCTCAGAAATACGTGTTCCTGTATAGGGAAGTATCTCCTTGTGCTTCAGCAGTTCTCTTGACATAATTGCTACATCCCTGGCACATGTTATGTGTCCGTCCTCATCCAGTCCGTTGCAGTTTTTAAAAACAGTTTTTGTCATTTTGAGCTGCTTTGCGCGTTCGTTCATTTTTTCAACAAAGCTGCTTTCTGAGCCTGAAATATGCTCAGCCAGCGCCACTGCAGCGTCGTTTGCACTGGCAATTACGGTAGCCTTAAGCATTTCGTCTACTGTCATTGTTTCTCCGACCTCAAGCCATATATCAGAGCCGCCCATTGATGATGCATGCTCGGACGTAAATACGGTGTCGTCCATTGATATTCTGCCGCCGTCTAACGCCTCCATAACAAGCAGCAGCGTCATTATTTTCGTCACAGAAGCGCAGGCGCGCTGCTCATCTGCATTTTTCTCAAACAGTACATGTCCGCTGGATTGATCGATGAGTATAGCTGACGGTGCGCTTATTTCTTCCTCGCTGAGTGCTGCAGCAGTTCCCGGTAAAGTCAGAATAAATACAGTCAATGTCAGCAAAATTGCCGTTATTCTTTTCAAGAGCTCAACTCCCGTTCCTGATATATTTCCATAAACTTATATGCTTTATATAAAATATTAGAACCTGAGCTTGAATACACAGATAAAATATGGTAAAATTACAATGTAGTTTTATGTCTGCGGAGGTCGGATTGTGGACGTTATTGACAGTTTGGGGAATAAAATCTCCCTGCTTGCAGGTGAGCGTATTGAACCGCTCGGCGGTGGGATGCGGATAATAGTATCGGATGAGCATAAGTTCTGGACGGATACTGTTCTGCTCGCACATTTTTCCATGCCAAAAAGAAATGAACGCGCGTGCGAGCTTGGTACCGGATGCGGTGCAATTCCGATCATCTGGTGCAGAAACGGCTTTCCCGGCATAACGGATGCTGTGGAAATTCAGCAAAACGCCTGCAGTATGCTGACTCGCAGCCTGGAGCTTTGCAGACTCAGCGACAGAGTAAATGTAATTAATTCTGACCTCAGAGAGCTTCACGGACGGCTTACAAGCGGAGGATATGATATTGTCGTATGTAATCCCCCGTATAAGGCTCCGGGCGCCGGGATTAAAAGCAGCGGTGCCTCACAGCTCGTAGCTCGCCATGAAACAGAATGTACACTCAGCGATATTGTTGCAGCGGCGTCAGACCTGCTGCGTTTCGGTGGCAGACTTTGCATGTGTCAGCGTCCCGAAAGACTGACTGACCTTATGACTGCCATGCGGGATAATGGTAT
>ONAX01000005.1 GCA_900315875.1 uncultured Eubacteriales bacterium
CACCTCACGATGGACACCCTTGCCATCAGCTAACACTTCCTACTGCCAAGCGTGTAGCGGACTTTCACCGCCAAGTTACTGCCCATTTCGGGCAAACCACAGCAAAAGCGCGGCACGGAAAAAGTTCCATGCCGCGCTTTTAATTATTCTACTTCAAGCGTAAACAGCTTTTCTGCAGTTTCACCGCTGTAATCCTTTACTACAATTCTGATCT
The DNA here is from genome assembly GCA_900315875.1 of uncultured Eubacteriales bacterium. Classification (GTDB taxonomy): domain Bacteria; phylum Bacillota; class Clostridia; order Oscillospirales; family Acutalibacteraceae; genus UBA1213. The sequence continues at coordinate 215 of ONAX01000005.1, forward strand.
CGAATGTACCTGTAGACTTCGGTGTGATAAACGCATTTGTGGCAGTACCGAATTCCGTTCCAGTTACTCTCCACATTTTATTTCCGGTTCTGCGATAGTAATATGCATAACGGTATGGTGTCGTTCCTCCGGATGCCTCACCAATAAGCTCTGCATGTGTGCCTGATGCCACTGTCTGAGCACCGAGATGAGAATCATTTTCAAGAGGAAGTCCCGTATTGACGGATAGCTTATCAGATACGATAACCGAATATAACTTGCTGACAATCTCATCGTTTGCGTCCATTGCATCTATCTTGATATCATATTCACCTTCTGAAGTCGGCTTGAAGGATGCGCTCTTTGTTTCGGTAAATTCTGTTCCTATCCTTCTCCATACGCTTGAATTGTTGCGCTTATAGTAATACGCATATCTGACCGGAGCTTCTGCGCCCTCTGTACTGCCGTAAAAGTACAGTCTCTTTTTCGGCTGGATAATATCAGTGCTAAGTGTGGATGTATTTTTAAATGCAGTCGAATTGCCTTCGACTATCGAAATATCAAAATCCTTTTCTGCAGTTTTTCCCAGACGGTCACGCACTACAATACGGAACATGAATTCTCCGGCGGACTTCGGCGCCAGGAATACGGATGTATAGCTGCAGTTTTCACCGCCGAGAGTCAGCCAGTTTATTGCATTTTTACGCTTGTAATAATATGTGTATGTAATATCTCCTGTGCCGCCCTGAGCGCTGCCGTTCAGGTAAATTCGTGAACCAACGGTGAGCTTGTACGCGTCTGCGTATGAATTATTGACGAGCGGCTCATCCGTTGCAACGAAAGCAAAGCCGTTATTCTGCGCATATTCCTGAGCTGTACTGTCGCAGGGAGCGGTTATTGTAAAGCCTTCTGTTGCTTCCCATATTTTGGATGAGGAATTATACATAAAGCCCAGGGAATGTCCGCCTATAGCAGTCGAAGCGGAGCGAAGTTTTGCTGATGTCATGTTTTTGCAGTTGACAAAGGCATTTGCCGAAATTGTCTGCAGTGTTTCCGGAAGGTCAACAGACTGCAGATGACTGCAGTAGAAAAATGCCTGATTTCCTATGCTTTCAAGTCCTTCCGGAAGAGTCACGGAGGTTATATTACTGTAACTGAAGGCACTTTTTGCGATAGATTTCACACTGGCAGGTATATTCACAGTAAAGTTACCGGAGAATAAAAACAGCTTTTCCGGAATTTCCGTCAGCCCCTGCGGAAGCTTAACATATTCAAGGTTTGTGCAGTTTGCAAATGCCTGGCTTCCGATTTTCTTAACGCTGTCGCCGACTACTATCGTTTTCAGATTTCCGCACTGCGAAAATGCTTCGCTGCCGATAGCTTCAACCGTATCCGGCACCGTAACGGAGGTAAGGTTCTGGCATCCGTAAAATGCGCGGTCACCAATTGCAGTCACGGTTGCAGGAATGCCCGTAACCTCATTGCGCGCAAACGGATAGGAAACAAGGGTTTTCTTTGCTTTATCGAGCAGCAGTCCGTTTTCGCTCGCGTACACTGCATTGCTTTCATCCACTGCATAGTTTTCAAGCCCTGAACGGTTAAACGCAGAACCCGAAATACTTGTCACGCTGCCGGGGATGGTAATATTTCTGAGCTTTTCGCAATTCATGAACGAATTATCGCCAATGCTTTCAACCTGGTCGGGTAAATCAATATCTGTCAGCTCGGTACACTGCGAAAAAGCATAGCTTCCGATATTTTTCAGGGTATCGGGCAGGTGTATCCCACGGGGACTATGTATTTTGCCCTCACTGTCTACCCATGTGAATATTTCATAGGAATAGTTCGCTGTATCCGGTCCTATGCTTGTAACAGTCTTGCCGTCAATTGTCCCGGGCACAAACACTTCATCGGCACTGCCGGTATATTTCGTGATTTCTATCGTGCCGTCGGTCAGGTCACGGTATTTGAAATTCATCTCATCGGTAGCACATGTATATATGACAGTAACAGCCTCTGACTGGAAAACTACAGTTGTATCGTAGTGTCTTACTGCCTGACCGTCTTCGACTGTATAATATACATTTGTGGTTGTGTTTGAATCAATATGCGTAATAATATGGCTTCCTGCATCAATCGGATCTTTTATATCAGAAATCTGCATTGTGCGGAAATTGTCCGCGGAAGTTTTAAAGCTGCCGTCATAGTCATAAAGCTCCTTGTTCTTCTCCTCAGTTACCGTTATATCCGGAAAATACTCCTGTGCAACCCTTGCAGCACTTTTCCAGTCGCTGTTCATGGAGGCAGCAAGTACAGCGTCTGAACAGAATTCCATTTTCAAATCGGTTAATTCTTCGTAAATATTCACATCAGAAACCAGATTATAAAAGCCCTTATCATTCATGCCATTCAGGACAGTTCTCAGAATATTAAAAGAACCATCATCGCCGTGATTTATTGTAAAATCATCGGAATAAAGATACTTAATAACGGTATTGCCGCCGGAGATTATCTCTCCTGCATATATAGTTGAAGTGCTTTTCAGTTCCTCCGTACAGGTAATGGAACCTACAGAAGTAGTCGCAAACACTGTCAGCGGTGCTATAGTCACAGCTATTGCAGCTGTCAGCGAAACGGCTATGGCGCGTCTGGCGGTTTGTTTCATGTCAATTCCTCCTTAAAAATCATGTAAGCATACTTATCAGGATAAGCAGAACCACTTAATAATACGATTGTAATTATTTTACCACATAACCATAACAAATACAATGCACTACAGGAAATAAAAGAGAATGCACTACAGGAAATAAAAGAGTACATTATGTATAAACAGAGTCAGTATAATATATCGCAGCATATGCCTGGGACCAGTTCTGCTGTGCCGCTCGGGATTTGTGACGGAATTTTTCCCGTAAACAACCAGCCGTCCGATTAATCATTGTATTTTTGTAAGATATTGATTTTTTGCATCAGAAATGCAATAAAATGCACAAGTATGCATTATATATATCCCCGATGATATTTTGAAACATTAGTATATTACAGAATTATGTTTAAAATTTGTATAAATCGGAGAAAATCTCAATTTATTACAAATATTTCTTGACATTTTGTTGAAAAGAGAATAAAATATAGTTTGTGCGATATTATAAGAAATTTACAATTTTGCCGCTGCGGAATTTATAGCGGCAATGATACAGACAGGAGTTTAAATGTGAAAATACTTGCAATAGGCGATATCGTCGGCTCGGTTGGCTGTCGTTTTCTGAGGAAAAAACTTCCTTCTCTGAAAAAGAGCCTCGGCATAGATCTTGTTATCGCCAACGGTGAGAATTCGGCTGACGGCAACGGCATTACCCCGTCCTCGGCGGATTATATATTCTCAAGCGGCGTCGACGTTATCACGGGCGGCAATCACAGCTTCCGCAGAAAGGAAAGCTACGCCTATTATGACCAATCCCCTTTTCTTCTGCGGCCTGCCAATTTTCCCGAGGGAACAACCCCCGGAAACGGCACCGCCGTATACGATTTCGGCAGAGTACGCGTCGGAATTATAAATCTCATGGGCACTATGTTCATGGAAAGCCTCGACGATCCATTCCGCAAGGCGGACAAGCTTATATCAGAGCTTGGGACAAAAATAACCATTGTCGATTTTCACGCAGAGGCAACCGCCGAAAAGCTTGCCCTTGCATATTACCTTGACGGCAGGGTCAGTGCGATTTTCGGCACACATACCCACGTCCAGACTGCGGATGAGCAGATTCTGAAAAACGGAACCGGATGCATCACGGACGTAGGCATGACCGGAACGATTAACTCTGTTCTGGGCGTTATGCCGGAGCTTGCCATCAAAAAATTCAGAGACCGGCTGCCGGTAAGGTTCGATCTGGCTTCCGGTGCGTGCCGCATGGACTGCATTCTTTTTGATATTGACGAAAAGACGGGCAGCACGGTATCAGTTAAAAGAATGGAAATACGATAAATCCTTTTTACAAGGGATTTTTCCTATAAAACGCTTGATTATTCTTTGCAGCTTGAAAACAAAGCTGACCTGACGGCGCAAAGTCCCTTTACGGGCTTAAAAACTGCATCGTTTTTGATTTTTTCCTTAAATTAAACGATTTCGCCGCTTGAATATGGCTGAACATTATGCTATTATAGTAGTATCATCTTCAAATGTTCCGATCGAGCAGAGAATAATGCAGCCGAGCGTGTCAAATAATATTTCAGGAGGACACTAAGCTAATGGAAATTTTGAAGGTCTCATCCAAATCCTCTCCGAATTCTGTTGCCGGAGCAATTGCCGGCGTTATCAGAGATTACGGATGCGTAGAGATCCAGGCAGTCGGTGCAGGAGCAACTAACCAGGCTCTGAAATCGGTTGCGGTTGCAAGAGGTTATCTCGCCCCGATGGGAATTGATCTGGTGTGTATTCCGGCATTTACAACAATCGAAATAGACAGCGTGGAACGCACAGCTATGAAGCTTATAGTTGAAACCAGATAAAATCTTTTAAGGAAGTGCTAACATGATAAACGGCTCAAGCTTCAGAAATGCGCTTATTTCGGGCGCAAACAACATCTCATCACACAAATCAGAAATCAACGCATTAAACATCTTCCCCGTGCCTGACGGAGATACAGGTACAAACATGTCAATGACCATTGAAGCAGCTGTTGCAGCCCTGGAGGACAACAAGTCCGAAAGCATTGCAGAGGTTGCCTCTGCTGCCGCTTCCGCTATGCTCAAGGGTGCAAGAGGTAATTCCGGCGTTATCCTTTCACTGCTGTTCAGAGGTTTCTCAAACGGTCTGAAGGAACGCACCGAAATAGACGGAAAGTCTCTTGTTTCCGCATTCCATGTAGGCGTTGAAACAGCATACAAGGCTGTTATGAATCCTACTGAGGGCACAATCCTTACCGTTGCAAGAATGGCTGCCGTAGTTGGCAGAACTGCTGCTGATGCAGACAGCGATCCGATTATTGTATTCGGCGCTATGTGCTCATCCGCGGAGGACGCACTTGAAAAAACACCCGAAATGCTCCCCGTGCTGAAAAAGGCCGGAGTCGTTGATGCAGGCGGAAAGGGCCTTTGCATGATCCTCGAGGGCATGCTTTCATATCTGCGCGACGGCGTTATGATCAGCCCGGCAGTTGTTGAGGAGCCTGTAAATACCGCTGTTGCAGCACAGATCGCTGCAAGCGACGAATTCTTCCGCAATGCCGCAGCAGAATTTGACAGCGACATCCGCTTCACCTACTGCACTGAATTCATTATCGGCAAGGCATCCGAGCTTACAAAGAACCCCTCACAGCTTCGCACCTTCCTTGAAGGCATCGGCGACTGCGTTGTTGTCGCAGAGGACGACGACATCATAAAGGTTCACGTTCACACAGAGAATCCCGGAAAAGCGCTGGAGGAAGCACTTACCTTCGGTCAGCTTCTTACTGTAAAGATAGAAAACATGAAGGAGCAGCACAGAAAGGCTGCCGAAAAGCTCGAAAAGCAGAAGGCTGCTGCACTTGAGCAGCAGAAAAAGAAAGAGAAAATGCGTCCCGTCGAGCCGGAGAACGAGTGCGGTTTTGTTGCCGTTGCAAGCGGCGCAGGTCTTACCGCTGTGTTCAACGATCTCGGATGTGACCACATCGTCAGCGGCGGTCAGAGCATGAACCCCAGCACGGAGGATATTTACCAGGCTGTAATGGCTACCCCTGCGAAAAACGTATTTGTATTCCCGAACAACAAAAACATTATCCTTGCCGCAGAGCAGGTAATTCCGCTCGTAACGGACAGGAAGGTTATTATAATCCCCACCAAGACAATTCCCCAGGGTCTTGTCGCAATGCTTTCATATGCTGCGGATTCGACTCCGGAGCTGAATGCGGAATATATGATATCCGCTATTTCAAACGTTTCCACCGGTCAGGTAACATATGCCGCAAGAAATTCAGAATTCGGCATGACCAAGATCAGGGAAGGCGACATAATCGCCCTGAACAACGGCAAGCTTACCCACAAGGAAAAGGATCCTGTAAAGGCAGTCGTTAAGCTTGCACGCGATATGATAGACAAGAACAGCACTTATGTCAGCCTTATTTACGGCGAAGGCATTACTCAGGCACAGGCTGATTCCGCACTTGAATCTATCAGATCAAAGGCACCGAACGTCGAGATCACTCTCATCGACGGCGGCCAGCCCATCTACTATTTCATTCTTTCTGTTGAGTAATCACAGCTCACAGAGCGAAGTCAAAACCGGACGGCCGGGGAATGCAGAAATATTCGGCAATTCCCCGGCTTTTGTTATTACCCCGGACAAACATCGGCTTACGGCAGATTCAGCCGCGTATTTTTTCGGACTGATTCTTGTTGTGCCGAGATAACAATTCCCACGGAAAAACGGTCACAAAATTAACATGTAATAGCTTTATTTTCGGATACAGAATAATAATTCACATATCAAGTCGTAATATGATAAATGAGAAAAACACTGAGGGAGGCAATATCTATGCATTATATATTAAACGGAAAAGAGCTGTCCTGCTGCGCGGTCGGCACCTGGGCATGGGGCACCGGCGCAAACGGCTCTAAAATAGTTTTCGGCAACAAACCGGACGAAACCAGGCTTTCCGAAACATTTTCAACAGCCACTGACCTTGGATTCTGTCTTTGGGACACTGCCGAGGTTTACGGTGCAGGTACATCGGAAGCTCTGCTCGGAAAGCTTATCGCAGAACGCAGCGCCGATGTTATTCTTTCCACGAAGCACCTCCCTGCATCCCGCTACAAAAAGGGAGAATGCCGCCGCGCACTCGAAGGCAGTCTGAAAAGACTCCGCCGCGACAGCATTGATATTTACTGGCTTCATTCCCCCAAAAATATAGAGCAGAATATGGCAGAGCTTGCATTCCTGCAAAACGAAGGTCTTGTGCGCAGCATAGGTCTTTCGAACGGTTCAGTATATGACATACGACTTGCCGATATTGTCCTGCGCGAAAACGGAGCAAGCCTTGCAGCAATTCAGAATCATTTCAGCCTGCTGTCTATTGAGCGCGAATCGAAGGTTCTGACCTACTGCAAAAAGCACGACATTACATTTTTCGGATACATGATACTGGAGCAGGGCGCGCTGACCGGAAAGTACGACGAAAACCATCCATTCCCGGCATTTTCGGTGCGCAGCATGAGCTTCAGCCGCAGCAAATTCCGCAAGATAGCGCCGCTTATTGCTGAAATGAAAAAACTCGGAGAACACTACGGCGTTGACACCTCACAGATAGCAATTGCATGGGCTGTTGCCAAGGGCGTTGTGCCGATCATTGGTCTTACAAAGCCGGAACAGGCTGTTTCCCTTGCACAGGGAATGAATGTCAATCTGAGCAGCGAGGAAGCCGATAAGCTCGAAAGACTCGCGCTTGACTGCGGTGTTACCTGCAAGGGCTTCTGGGAATAAAATATAAAGCAAAAACTCCGCCGGACAGATGACCGACGGAGTTTATTATTTCTGCTGGATTATTCTTCGTTAAGGCACTTGTCGCCGTATTCCAGTGCGGCAATACCTGTGCGTGCCATTTCCATAATGCCGAAGGGGGAAAGCTCTGAAACGAGAGTATCGATATCTCCCGGGCTGCCGCTTGCGCGGAAGGTCATGGAGTTTTCTCCGAGATTTACTAGGGAAGCGTGATATTTGGAGGTTACTCCCAGAATATCGCTTGTATCGCTGTCGCCTATTCTGACCTTTATAAGCATAAGCTCGCTTGCAACAGAAGCACCCTCGGGCATTACCTCAGCCTTCTTCACGTCTACGATCTTCATAATCTGGTTTATGAACTGCTCAACATCATCGTCGCTGCCCTGAAGACGTATTGTCATTCTTGAGTAGCCCTCAACCGCAGCCGGGCTGACAGTCAGGCTGTCTATATTGAAGCCTCTTCTGGAGATAAGGCTTGTCACCCTCAGCAGGACACCGGGATGGTTGTGAACAAAAAGTCCGATTATCTGCTTGTTTTCCATTTCACTCACTCCATTTCTGTGATCATATCGTCAACGGTCTTTCCCGGAGGAATCATCGGGAGAACGTTTTCATCCGGAGAAATGCGGCAGTCAATTACAACCGGCTCAGTTGAAGAGAATGCCTCTGCAAGAACGCTCTTTGCGTCGCCGTCGTTGTGTATTCTCAGACCCTTTACGCCGAACGCTTCTGCAAGCTTTACGAAATCAGTTGCTCTGTGCGGGTCGGTCTGTGAAAAACGTCTGCCGTAGAAAAGCTTCTGCCACTGGCGTACCATTCCGAGAACGGTATTATTCATTACGATAATTGTAACAGGCAGGTTATAGGATTTAACCGTAGCAAGCTCGTTAAGGTTCATATGGAAGCTGCCGTCGCCTGTAAAGAGGACAACTCTTCTGTCCGGGTGAGCAACAGCCGAACCGATAGCAGCGCCCATACCGTAGCCCATTGTTCCGAGGCCGCCGGAGGTACACCATGTACGGGGGTTTTCAAAGCGGTACTTCTGTGATACCCACATCTGGTGCTGACCTACGTCTGTAACAACGATATCGCTGTCCTTTGTAAGTTCTCTTACTGCTTCGATAACGTAGTACGGATGAGCATATTCCTCGCTGTCAGGGGTCTGGGTAACCTCGCCCTTCTTTGCCCATTCGAAAAGCTGAGCTGTCCACTCGCTGTTATCAGCCTTATCGCAGGCGTCGCACAGCAGTGAAAGCGTATCCTTCAGGTCGCCAAGGAGGTATTTGTCTATCTTTACGTTTTTATTGATCTCTGCACGGTCAATATCAAGCTGTATTATCTTTGCAGCCTGACCGAATTTTTCTCTGTCGCCTGCAACACGGTCGGAGAATCTTGCGCCGACGGTTATGATAAGATCGCAGTTATCGGTAGCCTTGCCGGTTTCGTAGCCGCCGTGCATTCCGATTGTACCGATATACAGTCTGTGGGAAGCCGGAAATCCACCGAGTCCCATTACGGAGCTTGCAACCGGGCAGTCGATTTTTTCTGCAAGTGCAAGGAGCTGACCCTCTGCGTCAGAGCTGACAACACCGCCGCCCATATAGATCATCGGGCGCTTTGCATTTCTTATCATCTCAGCAGCTTCTGCGAAATCCTGTTCGCGTGAGCTGACCGGGTTTGTTATTTTTTCGGGAACCACTGCCTCATATTCGCAGACAGCGCCTGTTACATCCTTCGGGATATCGATAAGAACGGGGCCTTTTCTGCCGCTCATGGCAATGCGGAAAGCCTTGCGGATAACGTTTGCAAGATCCTTTACATCCTTAACGATGAAATTGTGCTTTGTTACGGGAAGGGTAATGCCGCAGATATCGACCTCCTGGAAGCTGTCGCGTGCAAGAAGGTCATTTGTAACATTGCCTGTGATAGCAACAAGCGGAATAGAATCCATATAAGCGGTAGCAATACCTGTTACGAGGTTAGTTGCACCGGGGCCAGAGGTTGCGATAACTACGCCGCATTTACCCGTTGTGCGTGCATAGCCGTCAGCTGCGTGAGCAGCTCCCTGCTCGTGGGATGAAAGAATGTGTGTGATCCTGTCGCTGTACTTATACAGTGCGTCGTAGATGTTCAGAACAGCACCGCCCGGATAACCGAAAACGGTATCCACGCCCTGTTCCAGAAGGCACTCGGCGATAATTTCAGAACCGTTAAGCTTCATTTTTAATTCCTCCTGAATATTTTTCTTTATGATAAACAAAGAAGCCCCGTCTCCCGAACCGGAGACGAAGCTGAAAAGGCGACATAACTTCGCTATACCACTCCACATGGCTATACGGTATCGGACGCGCAGTCGAATACCTGCCGCAGTAACGTGCGGCCTACGTCTGTGCTTACGCACCGGAATTCCGGCTTCGGCAGAGCAGCTCCGGGGCTACCTTCATGCGTCTGTGCAGCTGCCTTTCAGCATACGGCAGCTCTCTTTGATACACGGGAACGCATTACTCCTCCCTTTCTTCGCCTTTCGGTCTATCATATACTCATATACATACTATACAATCTTTTTTTCATTTTGTCAACACTACAACCGCCGGCAGCGGAGTGACTCCGCTGTCAATTCGCGACAATCACTCTGCTCCGCTTCGCTCTGAATCAGTACCATAAGTTGGCTGATCGCGGTCGTGGTTTATAGCGGTTCTATTTTATCAATAAACAGCGCCCACGATCAGAGTATGAAATTCCGAGCGTATAAATACGAATAAAATCGTAGGCCTGAAACCGCAAAAAACGCTACCCTGACAGAAAATTTAATTGACTATAATCTACGACCGCGATTAGTGAGCTTACGGCTCGTACTCAGAGCGGAGCGTAAGCGCAGCGACTAACGCGAATTGGCACCGGCGGCTCGCCGGCGCCACCGGTTTCAGATTGAAATTCACCACGAAACGCCTTCCTGCATAATATATGATACAGACCCGAGCGCCCGGTTACTCGGGTATATGATAAGGAGGAATACATTTATGAATGAAAATATTATCGGCAGCGAAGGCTTTCCCGGCAGCAATATCAAAGAAGCCGTCTGCATAAACGCGCCGAGAATATACGATTCCTGCTCGGACAAGGACTGTCTCGAGGATCTTCCGCTGCTGCTGACAAAGCCAGGTCAGTGCATAGCCGATAAGGCTGCAAGCGTGCGCATAAACTCCGTGAATGTCTGCTCGGTGTCGGTCGATCTGCAGCCGGTTCCCTTCCATAAGGGCTTCTATTCGGTTGATATGACATTCTATTTTGACGTATGCCTTGACGCCTTCATGGCTCCGAATGCACTGCCTATGCCCGTCAAGGGTCTTGCTGTGTTCTCTAAAAGAGCCGTGCTTTACGGAAGCGAGGGCAGCGTGAGAATATTCACCTCAGACCAGCCCGAGGGCAGCGCATCTGATAACAACACCGGATGCCCCAGAGCAATAGTTCAGGTTGCTCAGCCGATAGCACTTTCCGCAAAGCTTCGTGACCGTCAGAGCTGCAGCCCCATGCCGCCCTACCGTATTCCGGAGGAAATTCTTCGCAGATACGGCGGCGAGTTCGTCAGAAGCGAAGCTGCGCGCGATATTCTGGTATCCATCGGAATATTTACGGTTGTACAGCTTGAAAGGAGCGTGCAGATGCTCATTCCGGCGATAGACTTCTGCATCCCGAAAAAGGAATGTGTCGCAAGCTCCGAGGATCCCTGTGAGCTTTTCAGCGCAATCGATTTTCCGACGGATGAATTTTTCCCTGCTGACATGCCGTCCGACCACAAGGGCTGCGGCTGCCGCTGAGCGCAACCAGTGGCGCTGTACCCCAAGGGCACTTTCTTCGGGCGCCTACGGACTCCGCAGCCTTCCCAAAGGCTGCGGATACTTTGTGTTTTCTAAAGCCCACGACATTGCCATAATCCTGCGCCTCTCCAAAGAGCTACGAGATTTAAATTTTGTCAGTGTGACAGCGTTGCCCGACATTCCGGCAGCAAAACGGAAGCACTTCAGGTTTAAGTCTCTGATTATTTAATGGTGTAGTTCCGGGTCGTTCGTTCTGTCAAGAAGATAGTCAATGCTGACTCCGTAATAATCCGACAGCTTAATCAGCACCTCCGCCGTCAGCGAAATATCGCCCGTTTCATATTGGGAATAGGTGTTCTGTGAAACGTTGAGAAATGCCGCTACATCCTTCTGTTTGATATCACGATCAATACGAATGTCCTTTAAATTTTTAAACTGCATAATAATCACCCGAAATTATTATGCGATATCTGTATTACAGATATTGACTTATATCTGCAATACAGATATAATATGAATATATTATATTTTTAACAAGGAGGATCATTCTATTATGAAAAATGCAAAAAAGATTTTCGGCGTGATGCTTGCAGCTTCACTGATATTATCCTTTGGTTCGCTGACCGCTAACGCAGGCAGCGGCGGAAGCTTCAATCCGGACGAATATGAACCTGCCAGGCCCGAACCGATAAACACGGACGAGCTGGAAAAAGCGGAATTAGAATTTCTCTACGAGGATAACGGTGACGGAACCATCGCAATTACAGGTGTGACAGATGATTCCAGAAAAAATTACAATAACATGAATCTGGTTGAAATTCCGGACACTATCGATGGAAAAACTGTTACCAAAATCACAAGGCTTGGTCTGGAAGGCGGCGTAATTATGCTTCCCTCCACACTCAAGGAAATCGGCGACGGAGCTTTCTGGTGGGCTACTCTTTATGACAATAAGCTCCCGGAGGGACTTGAAAAAATAGGCGCTTCCGTCGGCATATCGGGCGCAGCCAACGCTGAGAAGCTTGTTATGCCCTCCACCCTTAAATACATCGGCCGCCGCGCATTTTCAGGCACCGGTGGTTATGTCATTCTGAACGAAGGCCTTGAATACATCGGCGAGGGTGCGTTTATGTATGAAGAAGAGGTTTTTGGAAAGCCCGATTATGTAGCTGACGAAATAACCATTCCGAGCACAGTAAAATATATCGGATGGGACGCTTTTTCATCGGGCGCTCCATATGACTGGGCAGAGGATAATCCCAGATATAAGGAGCCGGACGCCTTCCAGCAAATCACAACCTTCAAGGTCTACGGCGGCGGTTACGTCGAGCAATACATGAAATCCTATGTACCCCACCATGTAGACGGAAAGCCGGCCGGCTATAAATATACCGTAATTGGTCAGACAGACATCGAGCCTTCACAGACAGAAAGCGTAAACGGTCTGAAAATCAGCGGTGCTATTCCCGAGGGAGCAGAACTGAAGGCGGCAGCGACCACAACAAAATGGCTTGAAAACCCGCTTTTCTGCTATGAAATCACACTTAACAAGGACGGCGCGGCAGTGCAGCCCGACGGCTACATAACCATTTCGATTCCTTGCGAATATAGTAACGGTTACGTTGTTTATATCAACGAAGAAACCGGAGAAATGGAAAACCTGAATTCTATATATGTTGACGGAAAGTACGTTTTCGTATCAGATCATCTTTCAGAGTATGCTGTCAGATTCGACAGTGAACCGAAAAAGGCGGAGTATACAAATTCCTCCGACAACACCACCGGAGAAAACACTGGCAGCGGCACCAACAGCACCACCGGCAACAATACTGCCGGCAACAATGACACCGGCAGCGAAACTGATACCACAAACACAAGCAGCAACCAGACTTCCGGCAATCAGACCACAGGCAGCCAGACAACAGGCAGTCAGACAACAAATAATCAGACCACAGGCAACAACCATTCCGTACCTTCCACCGGAGACAATACCTCTGCAGCGGCTATCGTGCTGACTGCATTTACAGCAGCCGCAGTTATATTTGCTGCCAGTAAAAAGCGCAGGTAATCTTTTTGAGAAAAATTTTTGCCGCGTAATCTATACCCCCAAGGGGCTGTCGCATATTGTACAGCCCCTTTTGCCCGACCGTTGATACAACGAGTCGGGCTTTATTATTTCAGTGCAGAAAAAACAGCTGTGCAGATTCAAGATAATGCAGCAGTCCGTCATTTTTCTGTGTGACCACGTCTGCGGAGCGACTGAGGGCGGATTCACACAGGCAATCCCTTTCTCCTTATAAGTATCAGCGCAATCAGATACAGCGATGACAAAAGCAGCGAAAAGTTGTAGCAGGAGCGAAGCAGAAGCATAAAGCCTGCTACACAGCAGGGTATCAGCACTGAAAAGGAAATAATATCCAGAATGAGGAAAGCCCGGTCCGGCGAAAAGCGCTGACACAGCAGAAGAAAAAGCGCCTGTCCGCCGTCAAGCGAATCGGCAGGCAGGCTGTTGAACACCGCAAGGGACAGATTTGCCGCCGCAAAGCTGTATGCACAGGATATAACGCCGACAGCTCCGGCAATAATCGACAATACCGCCGCCGCAAGGTTGAAACCTATTCCGCCGAGCGTTACCGCAAGCTCTCTCGGGACGCTGCGAAGCGGTTTTTTCCGGTCAACTATAGCAATGTCAAAAAGCGTCAGCCTTATAGCACGGGGAAAGGCACCGAAGCGGTGCAGAAAAAACAGGTGACCGCTTTCGTGCACCAGCACCGCCAGAAAGCAAAGCGCCGCCGACATGCTTTTATCATAAATAAGTACAAGGGCCATTGCCGCTGCAAGCGGATAGCTTATCTCTATCCGCAGACTGCCGAGCTTTACCGACATATCAGGCAGGCTCAGGCGCATTATCTGCCTTTTCGGGAGAAACACTGTTTTGCGCTGCAGGCACACTGTTTTCTGTCACGGCAACGCTGTCCGACTGCTTCTGAATTGACGGTGCTTCTCCTGTAAAAATCGTGCTGTTATAATGCTCAAAAAACCACGTTCCGACCGCTCCGTGTATGCTGCCGCCGATAGTGCGTACAACGAACGCTCCGCCGATCAGGATTGCGCAGACGATAAGCTGTATAAACGTCAGCAGAAGGCTTCTGTTGCCGCTGTGCTTTTTTTCCGTGCACTGCACTTCTTCATATTCATCCTCAGGAACATCCCCGGCGTAATCGTAATTATATTCATCATCGTCGCGGTCTGTTTCGTAAAAATCCACTATCCCGTCACTGCCCATATGTGAACCCTCCGTATATTTTTATAATGATTCATAAGACTACGCATCACTATAAAAATATATGCCGCAGCCTTGTAAAAAATGCAGGGCCGCGGCAATAAATATGTTTTATCTGATATGGATAATTCTCCGGTTATGCTGATTATTTCATAAGAAAAATAAACGGCAGTATTCTGAATATAACGACGGTAAATTCACGCTACAGTATTTTTTCTGTAGATTCCTCACCAAGGAGCTTTTCTCCGAGGATATTTGCGGTGTGCTCGAATACGGGACGGTTGTAGGAAATACCTTTTTCCCTGCGCATTTTCCGGAACTGCGGCAGAGAGCACCACAAAGCGGACGGAAGTCCCACAAGCGGAAGGTAAAGCGGACCGAGTATCAGCGACTGAATAGTATGACCGAATTCATGGACAGAGGCTTTGTCGGAAAAGCCGTTTTCCTTTCTGTCTGACACAAAGATGAACAGCCCCAGTGATACGCCGCCTATATCCGGACATATGGTCCTTATACAGCCGTGGTAGAACTCATGCTCATAGCCTGCCGATATAAGGAAAAACACAAGTCCTGCGGCAGTCTGCAGAACACCCCATGTACACTGCAGGAAAATATAGACACAATAAGAAAGCCGACGCATGACGTCACCGGTCAATAAGTTCCTTGCCGCAGTACATCTTTATGATATCGAAATGGCTGTTCTTTTTCTTCGTATCATACTTATCGCTGCCGTCAAGCTCCTTCAGCATTTCCGCCAGCAATTTTTTGTCCGCAGCACCCTTGTATTCACTGTTCCTGATGATAAGACCGAACGCTCCGAGCAAAGCCGCAACCGGGATATTCCTGTTCTTTGCGCCCTCCAGTTCTCCGAGAGTAACAGCCTTTGTCATAACAAGATTATTTCCGTCGGGATCCTTGTAGTGAACCTCGATAAAGGCGAATTCCGTATTATTGTCCGCTGTGCTTGTATTCACATAACGGGAGGAAAACCGTTTTTCAGCCTTACCCCTTGTAAACTGTATCAGTGCAACCACATTGTGCTCCGATCCGATTCCGTCCGTTGCCTTTTTGGTATCATGGAATTCCTGCTGGGTCAGCACCCTTGCCTCGTAGCCGAGAAGACGGTATTTGCTTACAAACTGCGGGTTCAGCTCAACCGATATCTTAACATCCTTTGCGATAGTTACGAGCTTTGACACAAGCTTGTCGTGCAGCTCGTCAAGAATATCCTCGGGGCACGAAATGAAGGTGTAGTTTCCGTTTCCGTTCTGAGCCAGAGCCTCCATTTTGTCGTCCTTGAAGTTATTGTATCCGTAGCCTGCTATGGACAGATATATTCCGGTTTCGCGCTTTTCCTTAATGAAGTCCTTAAGGCCGCCCTTAGCGGTTATGCCGAAATTGAAATCTCCGTCAGTAAATATAAATACGCGGTTATTGCCGTCCTTGTCGTAATTCTCCTCAAGGTAGGCATAGGCATTTGTAAGACCCTCGCTGCCGTTTGTGCAGCCGCCGATACCGTCGATACTGAGAATTGCCTTAACACAAGCGGACATGTCGCCGCCGTCGAGATCCTTTGCAACTGTCACTGTTTCGTCGGAGTATGCAATAATGGAAAGCTTGTCGCCCTTTCTGAGCTTGCTTATTATAGAAGCCATCGACATCTGTACAAGCACCCATCTTGAATCCATGCTTCCGGATACGTCAACAAGCAGACACAGGTTCTGCCTGACGCCCTTTTCGGCCTTCTTGCCCCTCAGTCCCACTAAGAACAGCTCATCCCTGTCCTGCCACGGGCACATGCCCTTTTCCGTACTGATGGAAAACAGCTCATCGTCGGCAGGCTTTTTCAGTTTATAGTGGTATGAATTGAGAATTTCCTCGATTCGTACATAATTCTTGTCAATATTACTTGAGGTACGTACCTTGTTTCTTATGTATGACCAGGATGCGGTGTTCACATTAGCAGAAAAAATCGCAGCCGGATTATCAAGCGGACTTTGCTGCTCTGCCTCACGGGTAACCTCTGTTTCAGATGTATTGAACTCTGCGCTTTCTGCCATACCCTGCATTGCCATTCCAGGCATTGCCATACCCGGCATAACAGCCGCCGCTGCCATCATCGGCTCCGGCTCGGGACAACATTCCTCCACGCAAAGCTCAGGTTCACACAGTCCTTCGGTCGGAGGAGCGCTCCTGAGGCCTTTGGCATTGCTTTCGACAGCACGTCTACGAAAAACAGGTTCGCTTGTAAGCCTTTTTGTATTGCGGCCAAAGCACCATCCCGGATTATAAACTGCGCTTTTATCTACTTTAATATCAGCCCCGAAGCAATTCGAGCAAAGCTTTGCGACCTGTTTATCGCTGAAGCCCAGTTCTTTATAAAAATCCTTCATTTCCTGATACTGCTCCGGATTCATACGGTACTCATATTTATTCCCTGAAAACAGCATAGCCATACCTCCGTTAATAATTATTTGTTTAATTTTACCATAATAAAACTGCAGGGTCAATCGTGTGTATCTGATTTTACGAATAATTCACAAATACATCTGGCAGACGCACCGGGTGACATCGGACAGTCTGCAAATCCCGGGCGGATAGCAGAGCCCATATACAAGAACTCTTATAACAAAAGCAAAAGCCTGCAAGCTCGGCTCACAGGCTTTCTATAATAATTATTTTACGTCAAGTGCAAAGGTCTTTTCAATGCTCTTTCCGTCTCCGTCCGTTACAACTATCTTCAAATCAAAGTTTCCGGCAGATGTGGGCTTGAATGAAGCAGCAGCAGATGTTGTATTCTCTGTTCCGATGAGCTTCCATGTTTCGGATGTGCTTCTCTTGTAATAGTAGGAATTATGTATATATGCCTGTGCCGCCTTCTGCTTATGAAAAAGACACATGAGGAAAACCGACTGTATGGGTACGTCGGGGGCTTCTTGGACTATTTGTTGTATTATAAGATAGGACTATTTTGTCAGTTCATAGGTTCCGAATTCGGGAGTTATCGTTTCCTCTATTGCAGCTTTGGCTGCTTCAAGCTTTGGTTTGACTGCGTTGTAGTCAGTGATATATGGGGATGCATATTCTTCGCCGAGACCGTAATATGCGTTTTCGAGCATCCACTTTATCCGCACGCGCTCGTCAATATCCAGATTATAGCTGTTGTCGTTATAGGTATCGCAGCATTCTACAAGAAAATCGTAGTATCTTCCTCTGTCCGAAAAATCCTCGAAGCTTAATCCAGTGTCTGTGTGACCGTATTTTTTTACGATCTCTATTACTTCCCTCATGACGTCGTACTCTGCCTCGAATTCGGCGTCTGTATATTCTTTATGATATTCCGCGTCGCCAGGCTGCACACCGCTGTTTTGGGCAAGAAATTCATCCATTCTCTCCTGTGTATTTTTACTGATACTGTCTTTAAGTCTTTTTTTAGCTTCTGCCTCCGCTCCGGTAGGCTTTTCGTAGTTTACGCTGGTCTGAGGGATCTCCGGTTCCGTTGTTGTCAGTCCGTTTGTCTGAGCCACCGCAACGACAGACCCCGTTGCAACAGCCAGCAATACAGCTGCACAGGTTATAATAATAGCTTTTTTCATGTCAATCATCCTTTCTTTATGTAAAATTATAGAATCGTACCTTGTAATCACCGTTTACATAATGATTTAGAACTGTGCTAAGCAACTTGTTGTAACTAGGAGATGAATGATAAGAAACTTTATAGTTAGCTTTGTCGTTAAAGTTTGACGGTTGCTGTGATATTATCATGGTATGTACACACACATAACCCCAGCCAAAATTATATTCAAGTATTTGTACCACATCTCCCTTAACATAATTCGTACTTGATGTCGCTTGTGATTGTAATATATCATTTACAGTAAAATCGTTATAAGACACATGCTGTTGCCAATAATACTTAAAATATTTAGCGCTTATCCAAGAACTTGGGTCTGACAGTTCCCAACTGTCATCAAGCTCAGTTGTGTTGGATGGAGCTGGATTAACGTTATTAATTTTGTTAACATTCCAGTTGCCCTGATAATGATATCCTCCAGCCGCAAGGCATTGCGAAACAAAATTTGCACAATCTCCTCTAAGATTTTCACAGTTTGGATATGTTTTCAGATGATCATCATAGTTATCCAATGCATATTGAGCCGCGTAGGTTGCATTATATCCTGTAGCAGGCTCAATCAACCATTGATCACTACCTGTCTGATTGTATGTCGACTGATACACATTTGCTGTATCACTGCACGAACCACCCTGTACTGCTACTATTTTCATACAATTGCTTCCGTTCGTATAAATAGCATGAGAGAAGTTGTCATTATCAGTGATCCGGAAAAACTGTTTAACATCCGGATCAATATATTTCACTACAATATTAATTCCATTCGTCGATTGTGCCGATACTGTGGAAAGACATTTATTAGCAGCTACCGCAGATGTGATTCTATAAAAACCACTGAAAGTACCGGGAGAACTATTATATGTCAATTTCCATCTTTGTCTGGCAGTACCTTCGTAACGATACTGATATACATTATCGCCGTCATTTGCTACATCAGTCGAAACCGTCAGGTACTTTCCGCTGTTCACATTTTTAATGTAATAATAATTTCCACTTATGATGTAAGAGCTTTCCAACGCATCCGCAGATGTCGAAAACCATTTCATGGGAGTCAATAATATTATTAGTATTAATATAACAGAGAATCCCACCTTAAATAACCATTTGAAATTATTTATGACCATATAAATTCTCCTTTTTGATTATTGCTTTCCGGCTTTTTTCAGAACCTGCAATGATTCCTCCACTGCATCAGCCCAGTGTTGATACGCCTCGGGATTCCAGACAGCTACATGATCTTTGTTGAAGCCGTTACCTGTTCCGTTTGAAAATCCTTGCTGAGCATGTGCACTAGCATCGCTGATGTAGTTTACAAGTTTTACCTTCTCGACCAGATCAAGCTCATCACTGTTATACAGATCGCAGCAGTCGAGGATAAATAAAAAGAATTTGTCGTAGTCCTCAATGGTTTTAAAATCATGATACTCTATAAATTCATCTATATACTCTGCTCGTCCGTGCTGCTTGACCAGTTGGTGTATTTCATCCCTTAACTGCTTTTCAACATGCTTTGATGCAATATCTCTGAGCCGCGGTTCGCTCATCCAGTATTCTCCTTCAAAATCCGGATCACCCTCCTCCTTCTGTTTCAGTATTATCTGATATTCTGCTTCCAGCCTGTCACGATACTCCTGCATTAATTCATTTTCAATCTGTTTTTCGAGAGAGACATAGATTTCGCTGCTTTCAGAAGAGACAAAGAGTCCGCTGCCTGTTGCAAAGATAATACTAATTGCAAGTATTCCTATCGTCACCACTGCAATCACCACCGCCGCCAGCAAAACCATCCATTTCTTATTCTTATTACGCGTAGAGATGTTTTGTACCTGCTCCTGCGCAGGATCGGTCAGTGTGGTATCATTTGACAATTTATCACAATCGTCTTTCATTATGATCGACTCCTCCTTTTCCTCATAAGCTTTTCCGACACTGCTTCATAACCACCTGCATAATCAGTACTGTCTGCCCCAGTATACCATATGCTTTGCAGGACGTCCGCAGCACACGCATGTGTCTGCCAGATGATCCTCAACAAAGGGGATACAGCGGGATTTCACGCCGCCGGTCTCGTCCTTGAGCTGATCCTCGCAGGCGCTGTCGCCGCACCACATAGCCTTGATGAATCCGGGCTTGTTTGCTGCGATATCGAGGAACTCCTCATGTGTACGAGCCTCAAAGGTCTTTTCTCTGAGGTTTTCGAGAGCAGCGTTATACATGCTGTCGTGGATATCCTGAAGAAGCTTTTTAATGGTATCCTCAATTCCATCGAGAGAAGCGAAGATCTTTTCTCTCGTATCTCTGCGAACCAGAACACACTGGTTGTTTTCGATATCCTTCGGGCCGATTTCAAGACGAACCGGAACGCCGAGCATTTCATACTGGCTGAATTTCCAGCCGGGTGCCTTATCGCTGTCGTCAAGCCTGACTCTGAGGTCAGCAGCCACAAGGCGCTGTCTGACTTCGCCTGCCTTTTCGAGAACGCCTTCCTTTTTCTGTGCTATCGGAATAACGGCCACCTGGATGGGCGCAACCTTCGGCGGAAGAACAAGTCCGTCGTCGTCGCCGTGAACCATGATAAGCGCACCGATCATTCTTGTGGAAACACCCCAGGATGTCTGGTGCGGATACTGCAGTGTATTGTCGCGTCCTGCGAATTTTATATCAAAGCTGCGTGCAAAGCCGTCGCCGAAATAGTGTGATGTACCGCCCTGCAGAGCGACGCCGTTATGCATCATAGGCTCGATTGTATAGGTTTCCTCGGCGCCTGCGAATTTTTCCTTTTCGGTCTTTTTACCTGTAACTGCAGGGATCGCAAGTGTTTCCTTATAGAAATCGATATATACCTGCAGCATGCGGCGTGTTTCCTCTATAGCCTCCTCGGCTGTTTCGTGCATTGTATGTCCCTCCTGCCAGAGGAATTCAGATGTACGCAGGAAGGGGCGGGTTGTCTTTTCCCAGCGGACAACCGAGCACCACTGATTGTAAAGCTTCGGCAGGTCACGGTAGGAATTGATTATTTTTGCGTAATGCTCGCAGAAAAGTGTTTCGGATGTCGGGCGCACGCAGAGTCTTTCCTGCAGCTTTTCGCTACCTCCAATTGTTACCCATGCGCACTCGGGTGCAAAGCCCTCAACGTGATCCTTCTCCTTCTGCAGGAGATTTTCAGGGATGAACATCGGCATATATACGTTTTCATGACCTGTTTCCTTGAAGCGGCGGTCAAGATCCTTCTGAATATTCTCCCAGATAGCGTATCCGTGCGGACGGATGACCATACAGCCCTTGATGCCGGAATAATCGGCAAGCTCCGCCTTTTTTACGATATCCGTATACCATTTTGCAAAATCCTCATCACGTGAGGTAATAGCTTCTACAAGCTTTTTCTGCTGTGCCATTACACTTCTATCCTTTCGTTTCTCATGATTCTTTTCACCGCGGGCAAGCCGCGTCTACTATTATACAGCCTTTTTCGCCATATTGCAAGCCCCATCGGCACAGTGCCTGTGCTGTCGATTCGCGGCAATCGCTGCGCTTACGCTTCGCTCTAAATGCGTACCACTATTTGGCTGATCGCGGTCGGAGTTGATAGCAGTTCCTTTTTTCAAAAAACTTCCACGACCGAAGCGTGACTTTGCACCCTGTCCGCGGCAATCGCTGCGCTTACGCTCCGCTCTAAATGCGTACCACTATTTGGCTGATCGCGGTCGGAGTTGATAGCAGTTCTTTTTTTCAAAAAACTTCCACGACCGAAGCGTGACTTTGCACCCTGTCCGCGGCAATCGCTGCGCGTTTATCAGTGCACTCAGGATGCGCTCAGAGATAAGACACGGTCCTTGACATATCGGTCACAAGGTCCGGGTTTCCGTCCGCCTTCATAGCAGCCACAAGTTCCGTTATACGATCCGGATCTTCTTTTATCGCTGTCAGCTCCTGCTCGGTTATTCCGACAAGCTGGATAAATTCCGTAATGCCGTAAATCGTATCAAGAGTCCTTGCCTGTGTATCATTTACGGTTATCAGAGCCGTTATTGCGGATTCTGTCCCCTGATGCAGAGATGTACCGTTTCCGGCAACATACTGCTCGTTTTCAAAGTAACGCTTCTGCGTATATGTGTAGCGCGCTAAATTCAGCATCATATCGGCTGCCCACAGACATTCCTGCGGATCATCGCTTTTCAGCTTCATGGTCATTTCATAACCCCAGCCGTTGTACTCTCCGCCGAAAGCTTCCTCTTCGGCATACAGTGTCGTCATGCCGAAGCTGACGAGATGAAGAAATCCCTTTTCGGATTTGTAAAAAGACATTCCGTCAAGATAGTTGTCTCCGCCGAACATCGCACGGGTAACTATATTAGTGCCGAAATGCACCGGTTTCTGACCCGCATACAAACGGGAGAATTCTTCTTCAATCGCATCCCATCCGGGCGCCCATTCATCATCCTCATGCATCATGGCAAGAAATTCTTCCTTCGTCACAGCTCTTACCTCCGATCAGAGATTGCGTATAATTTCCATGCATACCTGCATGGGCGAATCATCCGCATTTACTATCATATCTGCTGCTGCGCGGTAAAGCGGCAGGCGCTTATTATACAGCTCGCGCATAGCCTCATCCTTGTCAGGCCGGTTAAGGAGAGGTCTTGTTGTATCGTTTTCCAGACGCTTTGCGACAGTTTCCACCGGCAGCTCCAGAAGGACTATTCTTCCGCTTTTTTTGAGGACCTCAACGTTTTCCCTGAATACCAGCGTACCTCCGCCAGCTGCTATCACAAGTCCGTTTCTTTCGGAAAGCTCACGCGCAGCCTCTATTTCAAGAGCACGGAAATAGTCCTCTCCGGAATCGGCAAATATTTTGCTGACGGTTTTGTTTTCCTTTTTTTCTATATAACTGTCCAGATCAATAAAGGACATGCCCGTTTTTTTAGCAAGCAGAGCACCCACTGTGCTCTTTCCGCAGCCCATGAAGCCGCAGAGAATTATATTTTTCTGTTTCAATTCAGACCCTCCCGGGACATCAGAATGTTTTTTTCATTTCCTTTGCGCTGTCCTCGACAAGCTGGCGTATATCGTCGGTATTATAGACCGTACCGTCCCATATTTCATGAGCCACTACTGCCTGCCATACGAGCATGGACATGCCGCCTGAGGCTGTGGAGCCGTTTGCCTTTGCCTTTTTGACGAGCAGCGTTTCCATAGGATTATATACAACGTCATAGACATATTCATATTTTGAGATCACGTCGTCACCCACGGCGATGGTATCGGTTTTCGGATACATGCCGAGAGGCGTACAGTTCACAAGCAGTCCGCTGTCGCTGCCAAGCTCGCTGAGAAGGCATGTTTCAACATTGGCGCCGTCTATCTTCGAGCGAACGTCGGCTGCAAGTGCGTCACGCAAAGCAACATCCTCCGGGCGCACGGCTATTTTCAGTCTGCAGCCTGCAAGAGCTGCCTCGTATACAATTGTTCTTGCAACGCCGCCGCAGCCGAGAACGGTCACATCTCCGGCAAAGGGTATTCCGGCAGCCTCAAGGGATTTCAGGAATCCGTCCGGGTCCGTTGTAAAGCCCTCACGCACGCTGCCGTTCTTTACGGTATTTACAGATCCGTAAAGCTGTGCTTTTTTGTCAAGCCTGTCAAGAAACGGAATAATGTGCTGCTTGTTGGGGATAGTAATGTTATAGCCTGCAAGCTTGTCCAGATCCTTGATCTTTACCGGAAGCTCCTCGGGAGCTACGTCGATTATGCCGTATTCTCCGCATTCACCTGCAAGCTCAAAAAGTCGCTTGTGGATAAACGGGGACATTGTGTGACCTATCGGATGGCCTATTACGGCGAACTGTCTTTCTGCCATGGGTATTCCTCCTGTTAACCAAAATACATTGGCTTATTACACTAAATTTCAGAAATTTTTTATAATATTTGGAAAATTATAAAAAATTTGTAAATTACATATTGACAAAGCGACAAATAACCTATAAGATTTGATTGTAGGAAAGTTGTGCGGCCTTGACATATGTTTATTGTAGCATAAAGAATGGCTTTTTGTCCACAATAACAAACAGGATATTGCACGATTTTTTATCTTTTTTATTCTTATTCTTTAGGAGGACTTTTTTATGGTACTGGAAAAGGTTAAAACAATTCTGAGCGAGCAGTTTGATGTTGAGGAAGATTCCATCAACCCTGAAACATCCATTATCAATGACCTCGGCGCAGATTCTCTTGACGTTGTTGATCTTCTCATGACCATTGACGATGAGTTCGGCGTAGAAGTTCCGGATGAGGACGTTGAAAAGGTTAAGACTGTTGAGGATCTCGTGAACTATATCGAGGCTCGCATGTAATCAAAACGCATAAAAAACGATCCGCCCACAGCTCTCAGCTGCGGGCGGTTTTGTTTTGCTGTCAGAATTTTTATCAGAGAATGATTTCTCCCTCAACGTTGCCGGCAATACCTGCAGCGTTGCACTCGTCTGTATCGATATGCATTGCAGGTGCGTAGGAAGCGCTTACACGGATGATAACATCGCCGAATACGAGGCTTCTGCCGTCGGTATCGATTTTAACGCTTACGATCTGCTTATCCTGTACGCCGAACTCTGCAGCGGTTTCAGGGGTAAGGTGAATATGTCTCTTTGCTGCGATAACACCGCAGTCAAGCTCAACTTCGCCTGCAGGGCCAACAAGCTTGCAGCCGGGTGTGCCTGCGATATCGCCGGACTCTCTTACGGGAGCAGCAATACCGAGCTTGCGGGCCTCTGTAAGAGACAGTTCAACCTGATTATCCTTGCGGCAGGGGCCGAGGATGGAAGCCGGCATTTCGCCCTTGGGTCCTACGATAGTAACCTTCTGTTCGGATGCGAACTGTCCGGGCTGTGACAGCATCTTTTTAACGGTCAGTTCTGCACCTGCACCGAAAAGAGCTTCGAGTGTTTCCTGATTGACATGCACGTGACGTGCGCTGGTTTCTACCAGAATCTTGTTCATCTTAATCTCTCCAATCTTTTGAGCCTCCGCCGCCGGGCAAAGACCCTTACTATTACAATTCTACAACTCTTTTTGTCTGTTGTAAAGTATGAATTCATTATTCAGGCTGAAAAATTTGCAGTCCGTCTGACAAAAATTCCGCTCTTTGCCGCGGCAGGAAGGTATCATTTTTATTCTGATTATTTCTCCTTTCCGGTTTCACGGCAGACAATAACATTCCTTTGCCGGATGGAATATTATGTATCGGGTATAATAAGCCCGAAAAAAAGCACTGCGGTGCGAAAGGACGATTCATAATGAAAGAACAGTATGAAACCTTCTGCATGGACGGATGCAGACCCGACGGCGAAAAGAAAACAGCCAAACAGTACCTGGATGTAAACATCCCGGTCGATATAAAACCCCAGGTAAAGCCCAGAGATATCAGTATGGAATGCTGCGGTGAGCCTGTTGTCATCTGCGACACAGAGAAGCCCGGCAAGGACTGCCGCATTATCATTGTGCAGAAGCTCTGCGTAAAGCTGCCAATTTGTTTCAGCTTCGATGCAAAGGTCGGAGAAATCGTAACCGAATGCAGCAACAATCCCTGTCAGCCCTGATAATTAGTTGATAATATCAGTTTATGAAAGATCAGGGGGCACCCCGTCAGAAGGGCGTCCCCTGTTCAGGCTCCGGAACAGTCCTCAAGATATAAATGTTAGAGATACCAAATTTTGCGGCAATTTTTTGTACAATTTATTTTGGACAAAAATGCAAAAAATATTGATTTATTACCTTATATTTAGTATAATATCAATATAAACGACCCGACAGGTCATCAATACACCTGAACGGTCACGGGATGTTTTGATAAAATGCAGAGGCAGCCCTCTGCAGGCTTCGGAACATCTTATTTTATTCATCGTTGACTTGTTGAATTTTCATTTGATTTTCATTTTTCCCGTTAAAGTATCCGGAAATTGTAAAAAATCCATAAATTATATAAAAATTTTCCGAAAACTATTGAAAATTCATTGAAAATTTAGTATAGTTATAGATGTAACATTTTGAAATTACATTAAGGGATTTTGAAGCAAACAAAACGAAGAGTTTTCAAATCCAAAGAAGGCGGTGAGATAAAATGCTGTGTAAACATTGCGGCAGCGAATGGAAAACAAACAATCGTGCCGGTATCATCATACGCTGTCCGTTCTGCGGAGCTGAGCTTGAACAGGAAAAGGAAGACAAGCTTACCTTCCAGAACGCGAAGGAAGCGTTGAGGTACATCGTAAAGACCTACGGAGTTGACGTAATAATCGACGGTCTTCAGCTGAAAACAGCGCTGAACGAGTTTATTCCCGACCTCAAGCAGGAACGCAAGGTGTTCATGGACGCTTGCGAAGCGGGAGTAACCAATGCACTGTATTTGGCTCATGACGAGCCTGAGATCGACAAGTGTATTGCGATTCTGCAGTCTATCAAGGTCCTTACACAGGACGCATGCATGGCTGAAAAATGGGCGTGCTATGTTGTCGAAACTTACGTTTACGCGCTTAACTGGAATGTGCCGATGTTCGGTATAACTCCGAATATCCACATGTATCAGATTCCCGAGAACATCAACGAATCCGGAGAAGGCGGAAAGAGCCTTCCGATGTTCATCCAGTCCGGTGAGGTCTGGGACGAATCCTCCGGAGGAGATATGTGGGACAAACCCGAAGCTCCGGCTGCTCAGCCTGAACAACAGGCTGCAGAAACCCCGAAGCCCGAACCTCCTGTGTTCGATTTCACAGAAGAGGCAAAGCCCGAGGAAACACCGGAACCGGAAAAGCCCGAATCACCTGTATTCGACTTTACCGAAGAGACACAGCCCGAAGCTCCTGCAGAGGAGCAGAAGATCGAATCTCCTGTATTCGACTTCACCGAAGAGACAGAACCTGAAGCTCCCGCTGAGGAGCAGAAGATTGAGTCTCCCGTATTCGATTTTACCGAGGAGACAGAACCCGAAGCTCCTGCAGAGGAGCAGAAGATCGAATCTCCTGTATTCGATTTCACCGAGGAAACAGAGCCCGAAGCTCCTCAGCAGCCTGAGCCTCCCGCTCAGCCTGAAGCAGCTGCACAGCCTGAAGCTCCTCACGAAGAGGTTGTCGAGCAGCCTCAGCCCGAAGCTCCTCAGCAGCCCGAGCAGCAGGCAATGCCGCAGCAGCCCAGTCAGCAGAACCCCTGGAGCTTCAATCAGTGGGGTCAGCCGATGCCCGGTCAGCCTGGTCAGCCCGAGCAGCAGATGCCGTGGGGCTACAATCCGTGGATGCAGCAGGGTCAGCCCGGACAGCAGAATCCCTGGGGTTACAACCCGTGGATGCAGCAGGGTCAGCCCGGACAGCAGATGCCCGGCCAGCAAACACCTTGGGGCTTCAACCAGTGGGGTCAGCCGATGCCCGGTCAGCAGATGCCAGGTCAGCAAACACCTTGGGGCTTCAACCAGTGGGGTCAGCCGATGCCCGGTCAGCCCGAGCAGCAGGCACAGCCTGTTCAGCAGGCACAGCCTGTTCAGCAGGCACAGCCTGTTCAGCAGCCGCACGAAGCATCCCCGTCGGAAGTTCATCAGGACGCAGCAGAACTTGCTCCTGCAGAAGAAGCAGCTGCAATCCCGTCAAACGAGCCTATTCCCGACGAGCCGGTTGCAATTCCCTCTAACGATCCCATTCCCGATGCTTCACCTGCAGCACCAGCAGCACCCGCCGCACCGGCACCTTCCGGAGCAGGTATTCCCGAGGGCGCAAAGGTATTCACAAGCAACGACGCTGCAATGCAGTCCGGTCAGCATGTATCAGTACCTGAGGGATATGAGGTTATCGCAGACTGTGCATTCTCCGGCAACCAGGTTATGGAATCCATCGATCTTCCGTCAACATTGATTGCAATAGGTGAAAGAGCATTTGAAAACTGCACAAGACTGATGACTGTCAATATGCACGAAGGCATTACAGAAATCGGCAGAGGCGCTTTCTCCGGATGCTCCAACCTTCCGAAAATACAGCTTCCGTCAACGGTTCACTCTATCAGACAGAGTACCTTCAGCGGATGCGAAAAGCTCAAGGAGTTCACCATCCCTCCGACAGTTACCCACCTTGGCAAGCATGCCTTCCTCAACTGC
Organism: uncultured Eubacteriales bacterium; assembly: GCA_900315875.1. GTDB lineage: Bacteria > Bacillota > Clostridia > Oscillospirales > Acutalibacteraceae > UBA1213. Next base: position 28,529 of record ONAX01000005.1, read on the forward strand.
GAGTCTCTCGGCGAGATGATCATCCCGGACGGCGTTGATGAGCTTCCCGAGAATGTATTCTCCGGATGCAGAGGTCTTAAAAAGGTAGTTGTTCCGGAGTCCGTTCTGAATATCAGAAAGAACGCCTTCAGCTGGTGCGAAAGCCTTACGACCGTAAACATTCCCGAAGCCGTTACAGTTATCGGCGCAGGCGCATTTACAGGATGCGATTCACTTTCTACCGTAAACATTCCTCAGAACCTTGAGGTTATCGAATACGGCGCATTCAGCAAGTGCTCCAAGCTAAAGAGCCTTATCCTTCCGGATACGATCACTTCGATCGAAGAAAATGCATTCAACGGTACCAACAGAACTCTTATAGTTCGCTGCTCAAAGGATAATTCCTACATCAGACATTACTGCAGAATGAACCGCGTAAAGTGCAAGGATCTTGAGGCTTAACAGATAGTCTTTCAAGCGGCAGGAGCTATCCTGCCGCTTTGTGTTTTTTGGAGTGAATAATATGAAGTATTTTACAGATGAACAGATTAAGGAAATGCGTGAGCGTATTACAGAAAGCTACGGAGAAAACGACCGTGCGCTGTACCTTGCATATCTGACAAAGATAGAACTGCTGAATAAGCGCTACGACGAGCAGGGCGACTGCCGCAGCGAGCTTATGCAGGCGATAGCTCAGCTTGAATCAGCAACAGAGCGCTATGTTCACCGCGGAAAGGCAGATCCTAACGACGAGGACGCTGACGCATTTGAATACGAAAACTACGATTTCCGCCAGACGACGGATTGAATCCATCGTTAACCGAAAAAAATCAGAACACAAGCAGATATGGGGCTGTGGAATAATCCACTGCTCCTTCTGTTTTACCTGGATACAGGTTTATGTCGTAAGCCCGGTCTTTTTGATTATCAGTAACCATAAAATAATACGTTCTTTTTTCCTGCCGCACGCCGGGAATTATAAACATCTTTTCTGCTTTCCGGATTTTAATCAGGTTTTCAGCTGACTGCATTATGAATACAAAGATATAAATTGAATTAATAAATGATACTTATTAATATTCAGCTATAGAAATTTAACCGCATGATAATATGATACTATAGACTAAATTATATTACTATCGGACAGGAGATGATTTATATGCCGAATGGTAAAATATTCTGCTGGTCCTGTGGCGCTCAGCTTGACTATGGGACAAAATTCTGCCAATCCTGCGGTGCCGCCGCATCGGCTCCGCCGCCTGCTCAGCAGCAGCCTGTGCAGCAACCGGCGCAGCAATATGTGCAGCAACCCGTACAGCAATATGTACAACAACCTGTACAGCAGTATGTTCAGCCGCAGCCGGTGGGCTATGCCCAGCCTGCATATGCCGGTTATGCTCCGGTGCAGGCAATGCCGAGAAAGAAAAAAGGGCCTGTCGGTCTTATAATAGCGCTTGTGGCTCTGCTGCTGGTGGTGACACTGATTGTGACGGGCTTTATCTGGCCTGCATTTGTCCCAAGAATAATACGCAGCCTGACCCCTGTGCCCGATTATGTCAAAAACGGCTACACCGAGTCTGTATCAGCATCAATAAGCTCCGACTCTGTCATAGGCGACGCAAAAACTGACGGCATACAGCTCGATATCTCCGCGGGAGCCTTTAAAGACGGATCAAAAGTCAGCCTGGAGGCTCTGCCTCAGGAACAGAATCCTGAATTCAAGCAAGACGGCTATAATATAGTCGGAAGCGTTATTTCTGTCACGGCGGACGATTACGATGAGGAAATTTTCGCAGAGCCTGTTACCATGACTCTTGATCTTCCTGTGTCTCAGATGTCAACGGATTCAGGTGAATGTGATTATTTCATCGGGTACTATGATGAAAAGGCAAAGAAGTGGATACTTTATGAACCCGATGAAATTGACGTAAAAAACGGCAAGGCGAAGATATCGGTAATGCATTTTACTCATCTTGCTATCATTGACCCCGAGGAAAACGAAACTGTCAAAAAGTATCTGAATGACTGGTGCGCAGAAAAGGCACGTCAGGATACTCTTGCTGAGGAGGGCAAAGAAGCCTTCCAGCCATATGCCAAGGCTCTGGCTGAGAAAATGGCTGCTACAAAGGAAGCTCAGAATGCCCTTGCGGAGGCTCTTATTGGAAAGTTCATTTCCGGCATCAATACCGACACAAATACCGGAAAGCTTGTTTCAGGCACACTGGATTTCACAAACACAGTCGGATGGGGTGCATACAGGGCAGTCGAAAGCGGAGATTCTCAGGAATTCAAGGACTCTCTCAAAACCGCTACGGTCAAGGCTCTCGGCTCATATATGACCGATGACGGCAATTATGTCAATTTCCTCGGTTCTGCCGGAACGATAGGCACAATGGCAGGACAGATAGAGGGCGGCGATTACACAGGAGCTATACAGTCCGCAGAGGATATAGCCCTCAACTTTTTCCCAACTACCAATGCAGTCGACAAGGCGGCAAAATACGTTGTCCGCAAGGTCGATATGGACTATACGATGTGGAAGAAGGACCGTATAGACGATCTGTACGTTAAATGGCGTGACGGCTTTGAAACCCGAAGCGATGAATACAGGGCGCAGAATTTTGACGACCTGATGCGATATATGGATTTCGATACCCATTCAAACAAAAGCGGCTTTGGCAATGCCGATATGATGCTCAAGCGAATTTACGACAGCGACCAGAAAATTGATGAACAGGTCGAGCGCTACGGCTTCGGTCACCGAACCTACAAGAGCCTCAGCGATGATGAAAAGGAACAGTTCCAGGCGAGAGTCACCCGCGGACTGAAGGAATACTTTGAGCAACGCTACAAAAATGAAACCAAAGCAAAGGCTATGGAGAAGGAAGAGATAGAATTCGTCAATTATCTCTATAAATGGGGATATCTCAGCTCCGGCCATTACTCAAAATTTTTCCGTGACAGCGAAAAGGGTAAATTCAGCATATCAGGAAGACTCAACCGACTCCAAAACATCAGAAATACGATCTCCCAGTGGGTTGATCCGAAGAAAATGGATGAGCATTACCAGGATTACAGTTATCTTGTAGCGCAATGGATCAATCTGCACACAGATCTGCCTTCCAAGGAGGCAAGGGTGGAATTCCTTAAATTCCTTAAGGAAAACGATCTGCTCAAAAATGGAGTCAACGTACCCGATCTGAACGAGGTAACAGTTGACGATATTGTAGGCACATGGGATGTGAACGCCACCTTCACCGATATAGATTCGCCTATGATCGACTGGTTCTCGCAGCTTCTCAAGGATGTTTTCTCGAGCATGGCTGAAGAGCTCGGAGAGGACATTAACGACATTGATGTAATAGACGACAGCTATAAGAATGGTATGTCGGATATCAAGCAGACTGTCACAATCGAGAAGATATCCAAGGACAGAGTCAACGTTGTGATTTCCTCCGACAGCGGAAGCAGCGCCACATATGAGGGCACACTAAAAGACGGAGTGCTCAGCCTGAATATCAAATCAAGCAGCTCAGACGATGATGGCGCTATTGTACTCGACATACAGAAGCTGGAATATAAATTCTACAAAACAAACGGATATGTACGTATGGAAGGAACATATTATATCCAGTCTGTGCTGTTCAATGCCACCTACATCTATAGCGGAGATAAGTCCTGATCCGCAAAATATCACCGCTGCACAGCAAATCAGTATATAATAATACATCTTCAGTTTTACCAAACAGAAAAGCCTATACAAAACTACGACACTGTAATTTTGTATAGGCTTATATTATTTTGTTATTGTATTTCCTTTTTTCGCTTTGGCGAAGTCAAAGCGTACAGCAATTCTTCAGTTTTCAGTATTCATTATTTTAATTGAGATGTCCTCCGGCTCTGGAAAACAGTCTGTCCGTTTCAAAAGCAAGACCACGATGCTCCGGGAAAGACAGCGTCGGATCGCACAGCAGAATACTGTGCGCCGCTTCTCTTGTATTTTCAAGCTGCTCCATATCGGACATACCCGCAGCCTTAAGCTCCGGCAGACCATGCTGACGTGAACCGAAAAAGTCACCGGGTCCGCGCAGTCGAAGATCCTCATCTGCAATACGGAAACCGTCGTTTGTCTTGCACATAACCCTCAGTCTTTCCTGCGTGGTATTGCTCTGATTATCCGTTATCATAATGCAGAACGCCTTTTCCTTCCCCCTGCCGACTCTGCCGCGAAGCTGGTGCAGCTGAGAAAGACCGAAGCGCTCTGCGTTTTCTATCAGCATTACAGTGGCATTAGGAACGTCGACACCGACCTCTACAACCGTAGTCGAAACAAGGACATCCAGCTCTCCTGCGGAAAACTGCGCCATTACCTTTTCCTTATCACGCGGCTTCATTTTGCCGTGCAGAAGTCCTATCCTTGCATCGGACAGCAAACTGCCTTGCAGCATCTGTTCATATTCCTCTGCAGACTGCAGCTCTGACATTTCACTCTGACCCACAAGCGGACAGACAATATATGCCTGGTGTCCTTCCTGAATATGCTTTTTTATAAAACCAAGTGCCCGTATGCGTTTTGAGCTGTCAATAAGGTATGTTGCGGTTTTCTGCCTTCCCGGAGGCAGCTCATCAAGGATCGACAGGTCAAGATCTCCGAATATCATCAGTGCAAGCGTTCTCGGAATAGGCGTTGCAGACATGACCAGAATATGCGGATCGCTGCCCTTTGTAATCAGTGCCGAGCGCTGCGCAACCCCGAAGCGGTGCTGCTCGTCGGTCACAACAAGCCCCAGACGGCAGAAATTTATCTCGTCGGAAATAAGCGCATGTGTCCCTATTATGATATCGATATCTCCGTTTTCAAGTCCGCTGCAGATTTCCCTGCGCTGTGCTGCCTTTGTCGAGCCGGTAAGCAGCTCGCATCTGAGTCCGGCACTTTGCAGAAGTGCGCTGAGGGATTCATAATGTTGTCTTGCAAGTATTTCTGTCGGCGCCATAAACGCGCACTGCAGCCCGTTTTTCGCAGCAGTATAGCATACAGCAGCCGCAACTGCGGTCTTGCCCGAACCGACATCACCCTGTACAAGACGGTTCATCGGATACGGCGAGGAAAGCATATCCGTCACGCACTCCCCTATTGCCCTTTTCTGTGCCCCGGTAAGTGTAAAAGGCAATCTGCAGATGAATTCATCACTGACGTCATGTTCAATATGCGTCGGCGTTGTCTTTTTTCTGCCGCCCCTCATATTCGCTATGCCGAGCTGCAGTATCAGAAGCTCCTCAAAAGCAAGTCGTGTACGCGCACGTTCGAGAGCCTCGAAGCTATCCGGAAAATGTACATTGTGCAAAGCCTCGCCCAGATCGCACAGGTCATACCGGCAGCGTATTTCCTCCGGCAACGGGTCATTTATTTTCTGCGGCAGCATATCCAGAGCGCTTTTTGCAGCGTTTTCAAGCTTTTTGGCGCTGAGTCCTGCCGTTTTCGGATAGATCGGATGTATTCCTGCAGCAAGCGGATCTGCAATCACGGGAGATGCCATTTCGTAGTAATTTCCGAGCTTTTTTACAGTTCCGTAAAACAGCATTTCGCCGCCCTCGCGCAGTTTATCATAAAGGTAAGCCTGGTTAAAGAACGTAAGGCTCATACGGTCCTCGCCGTCCGTAACCTGAGCCTTCAGCAGAACCATTCCTCCGCGTATGCGCACAGGTCTGGAAACCTCCTCTACAGCCGCCTTTACGCATGCCGGCGTATCAGTCGGCGCCTCGCTGATAGAATACGGATTGCTCCAGTCCTCATATGTGCGCGGATAGAAACGGATCATTGCTCCGACGGTATCTATTCCGAGCTTGCGGAACAGCTCTCCGCTTTTCGGCCCGACGCCCTTCAGCTTTTCTATCGGTATTTTAAATAAAGACGGCATCCAAGCCCTCCCTTACAGTTTACTACATAAATAATACCACATTTCTACCCACAATATCAACCGGCGGCGCAGAGCCTGCGCTCCCTGTTCGCAAAAATCTCTGCGCTTACGCTCCGCTCTGAATCAGTGCCGCTATTTGGCTGATCGCGGGCGGAACGACTCCGCTGTGAGTATGCAGCTTTGCCGCCGCGCGGCAATAGCTCCGTTTCGCATTTATCCCGGAATTATTTACACCAACATCTTCACACCGGTCGTGTTACTGACGTAATGCTCCTGACCGGTTTTTATTCCTGACAACGTTAACTCACAGCAAGTAAAATAACGTCGATGGACTATAAGTTCATCGACGTTACGATTTACATTATTTTTTGCCGCGCGAAATCATATCCGAAATAGTATCTTATTCGTCGGCTTCAGCATCCGGATCAATAGTTGCGTCAATAATGATCCTCTCAAAGAACGGCGGTGTATCCTTTGAAGCTATCTTTCCGACATCGCTTGCTGCAGGAATAAAGCGGAGCTTACGCTCGGATTTAACGGAGTCTGATTTTTTCTCCGCTTCGGTTGCAATCTCAACTGCCCTTTCACGCGAAGCATCTCCGCAGTCGAGAGCTATCAGCAGCTCCTTTTCACCTGATTTGCGCAGACCCTTGATGTACGCTTTTAAAACACCGTCCACATTGTCAAGCACTGTACAAAGCTCGTTTATCAGCGTCATGGGTATATCGTCCGGAGCGTAGATAACAGCCCTGTCCTGATCGTTTGCATCGCCGACTGCAGAATGTGCTTTTTCGACGGCTTCGCAGGTTTCCTTCGTCAGCGTGTAATTGAAGCCCATGGGGTTAATAACTACTGTCTGACCATCAAAGCAGAGGGATTTGATCTGCTCATAGGAAACGACGGCAATCTTGTGCTTGCCCTCCATGTCGTACTTTCTGTATTCATGAATATCGGTAAAGAAGGGTACAACCTTTACTCCATCGCTTCTTTCAAGACCGGGGATGGTAATGCTGCCCTCCTGAGGGTCGCCGACTGTCGGTACAAGGTACTTTGCGTTATATGTATCAACAAGAAGGTTAAGCTCCTTATCGGGGGTTACGGATTTGTTTTCAAGGCACTGGAAAAAGCGGTTTCCGCTGCACAAGAGAGCGCCGTTAATCACAGGGCGCTGCCCGTCCGGCAGTCCGGTATAATCCGGGGGATTAACTATGGTTCCCATTTCAAGGAAGAGATAATTCTTTCCGTTATCAATGATAACGCCCTCAAAGCCGCTGCGGTACAGGTCCGTAAACATCGGCAGACGGTTTTCGGTAGAACACTGCGCTATACCTATTGTAATTCCGCTTTCCTTCATATGGCGGCAGAACTGCTCGCCGTATTCCTTTTCGGAAAAGATAAATGCTGCCGGAACGCCCTGAACGAAATCAACATAATGGTTCTTTGTTCTTGGCGAAAAGGCTATCCACAAAACCTCGGCGCTCTGCACCTCAGTAATTATTTTTTTTAAATTATCAGCGTTTTTTTGTTTTTTATATTCCGCTATATAATCCTGCATTTTGCTCATGTCATGTCCTCCTGTCGCGGCAATTGTGTTTTTCTCTGCTTATGAAAAACATCAGCAAAAGAAGTAATAAAGCCGAACTCAACTGATTATAATTATATAATACCGGGTCAATAATGTCAACCCACCGCCGGCGTTACGATTTCGCTTATGAGGAAGGTTTTCACGTGCAAAAGCCTCAGGGCACAGTCCGATGCCAATGATAAAGCAGCATGCGCCCCGAGGCCGTACTCTTTTCAGCCGGTCAGGTATCAGGCTTGTTGTCCTCAACCGGCTGCGGCGGCTCTGTCGGACGGATCAGCGATAAGCCTGCGGGATATTCCGGAAAGCGGAACTGCGACGGGATAACTCTCAGGTCGGCCGAGTTTATGGATGTGTTAAGCCCTGCCGCTTCAAAAGGCTCGCCCAGCTCAGGTATGTCGTATTTTCTGCGCTCTTTTTGTTTTTTATTCATAATAATCACCTCCTACATAGTTTTGCCGCAAAAATCCATCGTATACATAAAGCTCTGAAGGGAGAAAAGAATATGATTTTCGGGTTCTTGGCAAAAACGGATAAAAGGCGTCTTATGACCGCAGTGATTATCATGGCATGCGCTGTTGTCGTGGGTCTGATACTTACCCTTGTGCTGCTTGCAACAAGACAAAACGTTCGTATAGGTGACAAAACCGTACAGCGTTCAATCGGAGGTGAGGACGATGCAAAGCAGGTCATGCGTGATCTCGGATACGAGCCGGAGAATGGTGAGCCTGTCGTCAGGCATGTTTCTATTCCGGAGGAATTCGACGAGGTTTATACTGCCTACAACGAGCTGCAGCAGAAATCGGGATTCGATCTGTACCCTTTCAGGGGAAAGCCCACTGTGCTCTACTGCTGCCCTGTCAGGGGAACTGATGGCGGCTGCAGCGAGATTGTAACCCTTGTTGTTTGCGGCGGAAGGCTTATCGGAGGAGACATAAGCGATGAAAAAGCAGGCGGAAAATTGAATTCTCTTGCGGAAAAATAAAAAATATTTCTGATTGTATGCCACATATGCATTAAAGCGCCCTAACCTGTACAATAGTAATCTTGACTTTCGGATTATTACATGATATGATAATTCAAACACGTTTGGCATTATTATTTTGCAAACAAATGTTACTATTGTACAAGTGTAAACCGGATAATACTATTATTAAGAAAAAGGAGCGCTCAGTATGCTGCTGGACAGATTTTTACCCCGCATCGAATTTGAATCCTATGAGGATTTCAAGCAGAATTACAAGGTCAATGTCCCCGAAAACTTCAATTTCGGCTTCGACATTGTTGATGAATGGGCAAAGCAGGATGAAAATAAAAAAGCCCTCGTATGGTGCAACGACCACGACGAGGAAAAAATTTTCACCTTCAAGGATATAAGCCTGCTGTCCAACAAGGCTGCAAATTATTTCAAAAGCATCGGCATAGGCAAGGGCGATGTCGTTATGATGATACTGCGCCGCCGCTGGGAATACTGGGTATGTGCAGTAGGTCTGCACAAGCTCGGCGCAACAATGATTCCCGGAACACTCCAGTTTGCAAAAAAAGACATAGTCTACCGTGCAAATGCCGCTGATGTTAAGGCAATAGTGTGCGTAAACGATGATTATGTAGCTGCACAGGTTGAAGCTTCCCTTCCGCAGGCACCGACAATTCAGCATCACATTGTTGTCGGCGAAAAGCGCGAAGGCTGGGACTTCCTTGAGGACGAGCTTGAGCGTCAGTCTGACGTTTTCGAGCGCCCCACCGGCAAGGATGCTACCACAAAGGACGATATCATGCTGGTATACTTTACCTCCGGCACGACAGGCATGCCGAAGATGGTACAGCACAGCTTTGCGCATCCTCTGGGACATATAGTAACCGCCAAGTACTGGCATCAGGTTCAGGAAAACAAGCTGCACATGAGTGTAACCGATTCCGGCTGGGCTAAATTCGGCTGGGGCAAGATCTACGGTCAGTGGATCTGCGGAGCTGTAGTTTTCGCATATGATATGGACAAATTCGTTCCGGCAAAGCTTCTGGAAAAGATGGCCAAATACAAGCTTACTACCTTCTGTGCTCCGCCGACGATGTACCGCTTCATGCTGCTTGAGGATGTCGCATCATACGATCTTTCCAGCATACAGCACTGGACAACTGCAGGCGAGCCGCTTAACCCGGAAGTAAACAACAAATGGTTCAATTTTACCGGACACAACATATACCAGGGCTTCGGTCAGACCGAAGGAACAGTTCTTATGGCTGATTTCCAGTGGGACGATATCAAGATCGGCTCCACCGGCAAACCGTCTCCCCTGTATGATATCAAGCTTCTCGACAGCGAAGGCAGAGAGGTCGGCGTCGGCGAGGAAGGCTCTATCTGCGTAATGGATGTACGCAACAATCCCCCGGTAGGACTTTTCACCGGCTACTACCACAACCACAAAATGACAAACGAAATGCTGCTCGGAAAATACTACAACACCTGCGACATGGCATGGCGTGACAGCGAGGGTTACTACTGGTTCGTCGGAAGAAACGATGACGTTATCAAGTGCTCAGGATACCGCATCGGCCCCTTCGAGGTAGAAAGCGCTATGCTGGAGCATGACGCAGTTGTAGAATGTGCTATAACAGGTGCGCCTGACCCGGTAAGAGGACAGGTTGTAAAGGCAACAGTAGTGCTGAAAAAAGGTTACGAACCCAGCCCCGAGCTTATCAAGGAGCTGCAGGATCACGTAAAGCATTCAACCGCACCTTACAAATACCCGAGAATAATCGAATTCGTTGACGAGCTGCCGAAAACAATCGGCGGAAAGATCAAGCGCGCGCAGATCCGTCACGAGGACGAGGAAGCCGTAAGGGTAAGGGACTATTAATACTTAATAAAACAGAGCTGTCGCAAAAGTATTCTTTGCGGCAGCTTTTTTGTCTGTTTACGCAGCACCAGACGTAATCAATCCGGGCTACCGTTTGTAAGTAATCGAAACAATTCAACTGTTACTTGAGTTTTTCCATGAAGCGCTCCGCTTTTACGGTAAAGCGTACATGTGTACCGTGTGCGATCTCTCCTGCGTGATCTGAAGCACTGAGTGTAAAAACGTATTTCCTGTCGTCGGATTCAATAAGCTTTGCCGTAGCCGTAACTTCTGCGCCGAACGCAGTTGCCCTTGTATGCTCTATAGAAATGCTTGTACCTACGGTAGTAATCCCCTCCGGCATATGCTCCTCCAGAAGTTCAAATGCTGCCTTTTCAAGAAGAGCCGCTACAGCCGGAGTCGCAAGGACCCTCAAACCTCCGCTGCCTACATTTACAGCAAGCCTTTCCTCCGTTACAACTGCCTTTACTGTTTTTTCTGTGCCTATAATAAACTCACTCATATTTCTTGCTTCCTTTCATAACGATTTTATTTTTCCCCGGAAAAAAGGAAAGCCTTTACCGGTCTACGGAATAAAATCAGAGTTTTCTACTTGATTATAACCGTTTTTATTGTTATAATCTGTAATGAAACAATTTTATCACATTACACTAATTTTGAAAATACTCCTGTAAAATTTCTTTGTTGGGAAGTGACAGGCTATGGGTACATATTTCGTGAAGGGAGACCAGGAAATGGCGGAAGGCGCACAGGAACAAAAACAGAAAACAAAAAAGGGCGGCGGAAAGAGAATTTGTCTGCTTGACGAGCTGAGAGGCTTTGCTGTATTCTGCATGGTTTTCTATCATGCATTCTATACCATCGGAATGCTTTTCGGCTGGAAATGGGGCACAGATCTTATGGGCTTCTTTTCCCCTGCGGAACCGTTTTTTGCAGGACTGTTCATTTTTATTTCCGGTATTTGCTCAAATCTTTCCCACTCAAACATTGACCGAGGTGCAAAGCTGTTCTTTATCGCCTTTATGGTAACGGTTGTGACATACTTTACCGTCGGCAGCGAAAACGCAATACGCTTCGGTATTCTGCACATGCTTTCGATTTGCATGATGTTCTACGGAGTTTGTGCTCCGCTTCTCAAATATATTCCATTGTGGATAGGCTTTGCCCTGACAGCAGTGCTCTTTGTAATGACCCACAGCATACCATCAGGCAGCATAGGGATCCCGTTCGTATTCTCCGTGAACCTGCCGTCGGAGCTTTACAAGACCGATTTTCTCTATCCCCTCGGCTTCATGCATGCAGGCTTTACCTCCAGCGACTACTTTCCGCTCTTCCCCTGGTTATTCCTGTTCTTGTCCGGCACATTTTTCGGCAGACTGGCGTCGGCAAAGAAATTCCCGAAATTCTCGTACAAAAAGCATGTGCCGTTTTTTGCATTTCTCGGACGGCATGCGCTCATTATATACCTTGCACATCAACCCCTGATCTTCGGAATATGCATCGGCGTCCGTGAGATCATAAATCTTATTACAAGACAAGGAGGCTAAACCATGTCAGAAGAAAAGAAAACTTCCCCGGAGGAAGAAACAGAAGAAAAAACCGCTTCGCAGGATTCATTCGATGTAAAGGACGAACCCGCAGCAGAACCTGAAAAAGCTTCCGACGAAAAAGAAAAAGAAAAGCCGGAAGAAAAAAGCGAAAAAGACGAAACCGGAGAAAACGAAACCGACAGCACGGAAAGCTCCGATTCTGAAAGCAGCAAAGACACCGCAGCAAATATGGATGAAAAAAAGCCGAAAAAGGCTCCCCATGCAGATGACGCTGAACTGAAGCGGCTGCTTTCTGTTGACAAGACCTACCGCGCAGGTCACACGCTGTACATTATCGGAGTTGTACTGCTGTTTGCACTTATTCTGTGCCACGGCGCTATGTTCATGCTTGGCATAGAGCTGTTCATCAGCGGACTGTATGCGTCATGGGCGCTATTTTACCTTTATGTGCTGCCGTGTCTTATGATGTTTGCAGGCCTTGCGATGAGTGCGTCTGCCGCAAAAAAACACGGCGTCGGCGGCAACGACAAGGTCGGCATGGCATTCGTTGCAATCGGCGCAGTACTGATGATAACACTCGGAACACTGTCCCTTGTTTCTCCGTCCTACAGGATATACGAAACAACGGATCTCACCCTGCGCGAGGGGCAACCCCTGAAGGTGGTAAAATATATCCCGACAGGTCTTTTCCAGCCCTCACTCAAAAAGCTGCCCGGCGAATATTGCGTTGACATCTACCGCATAGACGGCATTTTCGGCAAAAAGCTTGTTTCAAAGCAGATATCATTCTCCGGCATGAACGTAATCACCGGCAACGACAACAACACATATATTCTCGATATCATTACAGTGGACGGCGGCGGCGAAACAATACCCTTCAAGTACCGCTGAAAAATAATAAGGAAAAAGGACATATAACAATGAATTATGCACAGACACTTGCTGAGGAATTTTCTATCCGCAGCGAATACGCACAGAATATCATAAACCTCCTCGACGAGGGAAACACCATCCCTTTTATTGCACGCTACCGCAAGGAAATGCACGGCACGCTGGACGACCAGACCATCCGCGCGATAAGCGAAAGGCTTGAATACCTGAGAAATCTTGACAAGCGCCGTGAGGAAATTGCAGCTCTTATTGAAGGACAGGAAAAAATGACAGACGAGATCGGCGCAGCTCTTTCGGCTGCGTCAACTCTTGCAGAGCTTGAGGACATTTACCGTCCGTTCCGACCCAAAAGAAAAACACGAGCATCCGTAGCCAAAGAAAAGGGCCTGGGCGAGCTTGCTGAGTTCATTATGGCTCAGCAGGGAGACGGACTGGAGCAGAAGGCTCAGGAATTCGTAAGCGAGGAAAAAGGCGTTAACGGAGTGCAGGAAGCAATTGACGGAGCATGCGATATTATCGCAGAGGAAGTATCCGACAGCGCCGAAATACGCCGCAGGCTGAAAAACATAATCAGGCTGAACGCCTTTGTAAAGAGCGTAGCAGCGGACCCGGAATCCGACAGCGTTTATAAGAACTACTACGAATACAGCGAGCCTGTATCAAAAATCGCAGGTCACCGTGTACTTGCAATTGACCGCGGCGAGCGCGAGGGCTTTCTGAAGGTCAGCATTGACATAGAACCGGAAAAATGCCTGCGTATTATCTACCGTCTCACCGTCAAGGGTGATGGTGAGCTTGCAGAAACAGTTAAAAGAGCATGCGACGACGCTTATTCGCGCCTGCTTTTTCCGTCACTTGAAAGAGAAATACGCGGCGAGCTTACGGATGCCGCCGACGAACAGTCAATTGGTCTTTTTGCAGTAAATCTGCGCGGTCTGCTCATGCAGCCTCCGGTCAAGGGAAAGACTGTTATCGGCCTTGACCCGGGCTACCGCACCGGATGCAAGCTGGCTGTTGTTGACCCCACAGGAAAGGTACTGGACACTTCAGTCATCTACCCCACGCACGGTGCTGCTCAGGTTGCAAAATCCAAAGAAGTTCTGCGCACCATGATAAAAAAGCACGGTGCACAGGTAATATCAATCGGAAACGGCACTGCTTCCAAGGAAACAGAAATGTTTGCGGCCGAGGTCATTTCAGCAGTTCCCGAAAAGGTTTCCTACATGGTCGTAAGCGAAGCAGGAGCGTCGGTATATTCCGCATCAAAGCTTGCAGCAGCCGAAATGCCCGATCTTGACCTTACACTCAGAAGCGCAGTTTCAATTGCAAGACGACTGCAGGATCCGCTTGCAGAGCTTGTTAAAATTGAGCCGAAGGCTATAGGCGTAGGTCAGTACCAGCACGACATGCCCCAGAAGCGCCTGGGTGAAGCTCTCGACGGCGTTGTAGAGGACTGTGTAAACAGCGTCGGCGCCGATCTTAACACCGCCTCCCCCGCTCTGCTTGCACACATTGCAGGCATTTCAAAAACTGTATCCGAAAACATTGTGGCCTACCGTGAGGAAAACGGACATTTCACAAGCCGTGCACAACTGAAAAAGGTACCGAAGCTCGGTCCCAAGGCGTTTGAACAGTGTGCAGGCTTCCTTCGCGTTGCAGAAAGCAGCGATCCCCTTGACAACACAGCCGTGCACCCCGAATCCTACAAGGCTGCATCGGAGCTTCTGAAGCTTTGTTCGTGCAGTATGGACGACGTTAAAAACGGCACTCTCGAAAGTCTGAAGGATAAGGTTCAGAGCATCGGAAAAGAGGAGCTCGCAGAAAAGCTCGGGATAGGAATTCCTACCCTCGACGATATTGTTGCGGAGCTTTCAAAGCCCGGCCGTGACCCCCGTGACGAGCTGCCGCCTCCGCTTCTGCGCAGCGACGTTCTGGATATTAAGGATCTGCGCGAGGGCATGGAAATGAAGGGTACGGTACGAAATGTAATAGATTTCGGCGCATTTGTCGATATCGGCGTGCATCAGGACGGACTTGTGCACATTTCTCAGATCAGCGACAAGCGCATACGCCACCCCTCTGATGTTCTGTCCGTCGGCGACATTGTAACGGTAAAGATTCTGTCCGTTGACGAGAAAAAAGGCAGAATATCACTGACCATGAAGCTTTAATATAAAGGAAGAAAGAAATGAAATACGAAATAGCGCTGTTTGATCTTGACGGCACTCTCAGCGAATCCGGCGAAGGAATACTGGACTGCGTTCGCATGATATTCACCGAAATGGACCGACCTATGCCGGATGAAAAGGTAATCCGAAGCTTTATCGGACCGCCTATGTATGAGAGCCTGAAAAGATGCGGCTTTTCCGACGAGGACGCATTGCTCGGCACGGAAATATACAAAAGAAACTTCATAGAGCACGGCATATACAAAAACAAGGTTTACGACGGCATGTATGAGGTACTCGACGAACTCAAAAAGCAGGGCGTCCGCATGGGCGTTGCCTCCACAAAGCTGCAGCCCTTCACCGAAAGAATAATCGACATGCTGTCACTGAAGCAGTATTTTGATGTGATTGGCGGCTCGCATGATATTTCAAAGCCTGTACCCGACGGAGAAAAGCGCCGCTGCGGCAAGGTCGATGTAATGCAGTATGCCATCGATACCCTGCGCCAAAGTAAAAACGACCGCATTGTCATGCTCGGCGATACAAAATTTGACGCCGACGGTGCTGCGGCAGTCGGCTGCGATTTCATAGGCTGTCTTTTCGGCTACGGCACAAGAGAGGAAATGGTCAGCTACTACACCATAGGCACTCCTCAGTTTGTCAGAACACCACAAGAGATTCTTGGTATCATTTCAGGCAGCGTGCACCCGGAATAAGTTCCGTCAGGTAAACACTTGTGAATTTATAAATCGGGAATCAAATATCAAAATTGAAATCACACTGTTAGTCAGTCAGGGATCAAAAGCCCGGCTGAATAATTTTGAGCCCAAAAAACCACCAGTATTAATTCAGACATCGACACTCCGACACATAACAGGAAAGGTATTTAAAAATATTTTTAAATACCTATTGAGCAGCAGAGAAAACTGTGCTACAATCTATTTAAAGAAATTTTGAAATAGGTGTTGCGATATGAGCGAAACAAGTATTTTCAAAGTCCTTTCCGACAAGCAACGACGTGATATTCTGGTACTGCTTAAAGACGGTAAATTAAGCGCAGGCGAAATTGCAGACAAGCTGGGAATTACTCCAGCCGCGCTTTCCTACCATCTGAAGCTGCTGAAAAACGCCGATCTTGTGATGGAGTACAAAAGCAAGAATTTCGTTTACTATGAAATCAATACAACTGTATTTGATGAATTGATTTTATGGGTCGAACAGTTTGGAGGGAACAAAAAATGAAAAAAGCAATGTGGATTATTTCAGTTCTTAACCTTGGCATTACCGCTGTGGTGCTGCAGTTTCTGCCGGAAAGTGTACCCATGCACTTTAACGTCGCAGGTGCGGTTGACAGGTGGGGATCAAAATACGAAAATCTGTTATTACCGGCTATCGTTCTGGCACTTTCCCTGTTTTTACATCTTATCATCTTCTTGTTTGAGAAGAAAGCAGCCGGAGCATCCACAGATAAAGAAAAGGCTGCAGCCAGATCAAACACAAAGGTGATAAAGATCATCGGCGTTTCTATTGTATCCATGTTCACAGTATTGCAGGGCTTTTTGCTCTACAATGCTTATGTAGGAGGATCACAGTCAAGCTTTAACTTCGGAAAGATCACATGTATTCTTTGCGGCATATTGTTTGTCGTACTCGGGGATTTCATGCCAAAATTGAAAAGGAATTATCTTCTCGGATTCCGTATAAAATGGAGCATGTACAATGATACGACCTGGATGAAAAGCAACCGTTTTGCTGCCATTGCAATGGTAGCAGCAGGTATTGCGACAATACTGTCCTCCTTGTTTGCAAACGAAAGCCTTGTAATAATACTGACGCTTGCATATCTTATGATTGCAGCACTGGTCTCAACTGTATATGCGTATACGGTTTATAAGCAGGAGCTTGGCAAGGAAGAAAAAGCAGAATAACAGAATAGTGCCGATTTGCGTCGAAGCTCCGATAATCGCAATCGAGTAGGAGGCTACCCATTAATTGAGCAGCCGACCTCTCACACCACCGTGCGTACCGTTCGGTACACGGCGGTTCAATAGTTTGAGTGCAGTAC
>ONAX01000020.1:0-14450 GCA_900315875.1 uncultured Eubacteriales bacterium
CCTTCCCCAAAGGGGAAGGCAGATCGTATGGCTACTTTATTCGGTGGTAGAAAACAGGCTTCCCCTCTGGGGAAGCTGTCGACATACGGCGAAGCCGGAGGTCGACTGATGAGGTGCCCGGCGCAAGCCGTGGATAATAGTTTTGTAGCGACTTCTGCTTCTTCTGTATTACCGTAAGTTTCTGCTGGCTCTCGCCGGATGGCTTATGTAGTTACGTCAGCTGTCAGTCAAAAGGGAAAACCACAAGAAGGCTGCAAACCACCTTTTTTAATAATATATGCGGCTTTTTATATCCGCTGATATACAATAAACTGTACAGCTTGTTATCTTAATATAAAAATTAATAAAAATCTATTGTATTTTCCCCTTTTTTGTGTTAAAATCAATGTATATGCGGAGGTGGTACAGATGAGAAAAGAAGAAATGGAAAAGACCATGGTGTTTTCTATTAAAAATTCGAGGGATGAAACTGTCAAGGCGGTGCTTACGACTGTTTATAAGGCTCTTGAGGAAAAGGGCTATAATCCCATCAACCAGATGGTCGGTTATATCCTTTCTGAGGATCCTACCTATATCACAACTCATAAAAACGCACGAAGCCTGATACGTAAGATCGACAGGGACGACCTGCTCGAAATTCTGCTTAAAAGCTATCTTGACATCTGAGCTTCTGCGCCCTTCGGCGCTGTATACCGGCGTCGGCTTTCACGTGGGCGCATGTACGGTGTCGTAATTGGTGAACGGAGGTTATGATAATGGCAGAAGCCAAAGCAAAATTCCCTATGTATAAGGGTAAACCGCTTGTCAGAAGCGGAGATCTGCTCTACTACGGGGATATGCACGATAAGTATGTTGTGCGCATCCAGGTGCGCTCAAAAAAGCCCTACAAGCCTTTTGAGCTTGACGGCGAGGGCAAAAAAGTAATGAAAGAGCTCGGGGAGCTGGGCGTTGCGGATAAGACGTTTGTCCAGCTTGTGAATACCGATATCAGCGTAAGCCCCCAGAAGGCACTCGTTAAATCCAGCGAGCAGCCGGGACTGTTCGCAGCGCTGGATCTTGGTTATGTCTGGCTGCAGCAGGCTCTCAGAGACTAAAAAGACTTATGGGGCTGTCGCATTATTACAAATCTGCACAGCCCTTCTTTACTGCGTTGCAGGAGTGCACCCACCTTGCGGCGCACTCTTTTTTTCAAAAAACCTCTTAACAAATTATATTTTATCAAATATAATTTTATTAAACCAAGCGATACACCACACAATATACTTAAGGAGGAAACATTATGAGCTTTTATGATTACAGCATTACAAAACCCGACGGGAGCGAACTTTCTATGAAGGAATTCGAGGGCAAGGTCGTCCTGATTGTCAACACTGCAACGGGCTGCGGCTTTACTCCGCATTATAAGGATCTCGAGGCAATGTACGAGGACTTTTCCGGCAAGGGCTTTGAGATCGTTGACGTTCCCTGCAACCAGTTTGCCGGACAGACACCCGGTACTGACGAGGAAATACACGAATTCTGCCAGCTGAAATATAATACACAGTTTCCGCAGATGAAGAAAACTGATGTAAACGGCGAAAATGCTGCACCTCTTTTCACATATCTGAAATCGCAGAAGGGCTTCGGGGGCTTCGGCATAGGACCTGCAGCACTCGCGATGGCTGCAATGTGCAAAAAGGCTGACAAGGATTATAAGAATAACCCTGATATAAAGTGGAACTTCACGAAATTCATTGTTGACCGTGAGGGCAACGTTGTGGCACGCTTCGAGCCGACAGCATCAATGAAGGAAGTCAGAAATTTTGTTGAAAAGCTGATGTGATATATAATGAAAGAACAAATTACAGTAGACGAACAATTTGACTCGCTGCTGCTTGACAAGCAGCTATGCTTTCCGCTTTACGCTGCAGCAAGACGGGTAGTTTCGCTCTATACCCCGTTTTTCAAGGAGCTTGGAATAACGTATACCCAGTACCTTGTTTTTCTCGTACTGTGGGAGGAGGGCTGCGTATCTGTGGGCAGGCTGTGCGAACGGCTGTATCTTGACAGCGGAACCCTTACTCCGCTTATAAAAAAGATGGAAAAGGGCGGTTATGTCAGAAGGCAGCGCAGCGCAGAGGATGAGCGGATTGTAATGATAGAGCTGACGGATGAGGGGCGCGCAATGCGGCAAAAAGTCAGAGATATTCCGGGGAAGGTCGGTGCGTGTGTTCCGCTTTCGGAAACGGATGCACTGCAGCTTTACTGTCTGCTGTATAAGCTTCTCAACGGGATGGAGTGAAAATATGGAAAAGCAGAAAACATCGGACAGGGAAAAAATAATAGTGCGCACGTCCATAATCGGTATAGGTGCAAACATCCTGCTTGTGATTTTTAAAACCATAGTAGGACTTGCGGCAAATTCGATCGCAGTTGTTCTCGATGCGGTTAATAACCTGAGCGACGTGCTGTCGAGTATAATAACCATAATCGGTACCAAGCTTGCCGGGAAAAAGCCGGATAAGGATCATCCCTACGGTCACGGCAGAGCGGAATATATGAGCCAGCTTATTGTTGCCGGGATAATACTCTATGCAGGAATTACCTCCGGCGTGGAATCCGCAAAGAAGATCATCTCTCCGGAAATTCCGGATTATTCTGCAATTTCGCTGATAGTTATCGGCGTGGCAGTATTCGTAAAGCTCGGACTCGGGCTTTACGTAAAGGCAATGGGCAAATGGGCAGGCAGCGGAACGCTTGAAGCCTCCGGAACAGACGCCTTGTTTGACAGCATAATCTCCGCTTCGGTATTCGCCTCGGCAGTTATTTTTATTCTGACCGGGGTAAGCCTTGAAGCCTATGTCGGACTGATAATTGCAGTATTCATCATTAAATCTGGCGTTGAAATGATCAAGGACGCCGTAGACGATATGCTCGGCAGACGTCCGGATGCGGAGCTGACAAAGGCGCTGAAAAAGGAAATAAACTCTGCTGAAGGAGTGCGCGGCGTGTATGACCTGATTGTGCATAACTACGGTCCGCAGCGTTACCTGGCGTCGGTTCATGTTGAGGTCTGTGACAGCATGACGGCAGATGAGATCGACCAGATGACAAGGCAGATACAGCGCACGGTATTTGAAAAGCACAATGTAATTATGACTGCGGTGGGAATATACAGCGTGAGTACTGGGGACGGCGAAAAGAAGCAGATGCGCTCGCAGCTTCGCAAGCTTGTGATGTCGCACGAAGGAGTGATGCAGTTCCATGGCTTTTTTATTGATGAAAAAAGCAAGTCGATGAGTTTTGATATCGTTATTGATTTTGCCGCTGACAGGGAGAAAATATATCAGGACATCCTCAGAGAGGTTCAGCAGCAGTATCCGGATTATCAGGTGATGATAACCCTTGACAATGATATGAGTGACTGAATTGAATAAACAGAACCGCTATTAAATGTGGACGCGGCCATACCAAATAGCGGTACGCAATCAGAGCGAAGCGGAGCTGAGCGATTGTCGCGAACAGGGAGCGCAGGCTCTGCGCAGAAGGAAATTTTTTCTTGACAAACAGGTATGGCTTGTGGTACAATAACAAATTGTAGGCGAGTAGTCTGCAATCGGTCAATTGGTTGTTATTAACAACAAAATGACACGCGGATTGTTGATTATTACTGCTAAAATGTCCAATGGTTGTTTGCCGGCAGGGATTGCTCCCGGCCGTTGAACATAAAAAATTCTGTATGCAAGGAGGTGCAAGAATGCCTACGTTTAACCAGTTGGTTCGCAAGGGACGTGAGGTTTCCGAAAAGAAAGCTAAGGCTCCCGCACTGCTCAAGGGCTGGAACTCCAAGAAGAGAAGAGCAATTGATCAGAACTCACCTCAGAAGAGAGGCGTTTGTACAGCTGTAAAGACCGCTACACCGAAAAAGCCTAACTCCGCTATCCGTAAGATCGCCAGAGTTCGTCTTTCAAATGGTATCGAGGTTACATCCTACATTCCCGGTATCGGTCATAACCTGCAGGAGCACAGCGTTGTTCTTATCAGAGGCGGACGTGTAAAGGATCTCCCTGGTGTTCGTTATCACATCATCAGAGGTACCCTCGACGCACAGGGTGTTGCAAAGCGTATGCAGGCAAGATCCAAGTACGGCGCAAAGCGTCCGAAGGCAGGCAAGAAGTAATTTTGCCGGCAGCGGCATAAAAAAGCCGCAACACACACATCTTAAGGATTAGACAGACTCAATACAGAGATGTATTTTATATATAAAAAGACCTCTCTGTGCAGACGAAAGTGATCCTTTCGAGTACCTATGAAATCACCACTATTGTGAAGGAGGGAAGTAAAATGCCGAGAAGAGGTAATGTTGCAAAACGTGACGTTTTGCCGGATCCGGTTTATAATTCAAAACTCGTAACCCGTCTTATCAACAATATCATGTACGACGGTAAAAAGGGTGTTGCCCAGAAGATCGTTTACGGTGCATTCGATATTGTCGGTGCAAAGACCGGAAAGGAGTCGTTGGATCTCGAGATATTCCAGACTCAGATCTGAAAAGACAATGAAAGAAAGACTTGCCGGAGAGATCCTTGACGCTGTCAATGGCGTGGGCGGTGCAGCTAAGAAGTGTGAAGAAACACACAGAATGGCTGAAGCTAATAAGGCTTTCGCACACTACAGATGGTAATCACCGGAAAATGACAGCAAATGCGGCATAGCCGCCAAAATAATAAGGAGGATACATAATGGGCAGAGAAGTCTCTCTTGAAATGACAAGAAATATCGGTATCATGGCACACATCGACGCCGGTAAAACCACTACGACCGAACGTATCCTTTTCTACACCGGTATCAACCACAAGATCGGCGAAACCCACGACGGTGCTTCGACGATGGACTGGATGGTACAGGAGCAGGAAAGAGGTATCACCATAACATCTGCTGCTACTACCTGCTACTGGGAAGGCAGCAAACACGACAAGGGTAAGCACAGAATCAATATCATCGACACCCCCGGTCACGTTGACTTTACTGTTGAGGTCGAGCGTTCACTTCGTGTACTTGACGGATCTGTAACAGTCCTCTGTGCAAAGGGCGGCGTTGAGCCCCAGTCCGAAACTGTATGGCGTCAGGCTGATAAGTACAGGGTTCCCCGTATGGCATACGTCAACAAGATGGACATCATGGGCGCTGACTTCTACCGCGTTGTTCAGATGATGAGGGACAGACTTAAGTGTAACGCTGTTCCGATTCAGCTTCCGATCGGCTCTGAGGACACCTTCAAGGGCATCGTAGACCTCATCGAAATGAATGCAGACGTATACTATGACGATCTGGGTAAGGACATGAGAGTTGAAGAGATCCCGGAGGATATGAAGGAGCTGGCTGAGAAGTATCATTCAGAGCTTATCGAGCATGTTGTTGAGCAGGATGAGGACCTCATGATGGCATATCTCGAGGATGGCACAGAGCCTTCAATCGAGGACATCAAGAGAGTTATCCGTAAATCCACAATCGACAATACAATGGTTCCTGTAACCTGCGGTACATCCTACCGTAACAAGGGCGTACAGAAGCTGCTCGACGCTATTGTTGATTACATGCCTGCACCTGTTGACGTACCTGCAATCAAGGGTATCGACCCCGAAACTGAGGAAGAGGTTGAGGTTCCGTCCTCTGACGACGAGCCTTTCGCAGCTCTTGCGTTCAAGATCGCTACCGACCCGTTCGTTGGTAAGCTCGCATTCTTCCGCGTATATGCAGGTAAGCTCAACGCAGGTTCAAACGTATATAACTCAACAAAGGATAATAACGAGCGTATCGGACGTATACTCCAGATGCACTCTAACCACAGAAAGGATATCGAAACTGTTTATGCAGGCGATATCGCTGCTGCTGTTGGTCTGAAAAATACAACCACCGGTGACACACTCTGCGACCAGAGCCACCCCGTTGTACTTGAATCGATGGAATTCCCGGAGCCTGTTATCCGTGTTGCTATCGAGCCCAAGACAAAGGCTGGTCAGGAAAAGATGGGCATCGCTCTTTCGAAGCTCGCAGAGGAAGACCCGACCTTCAAGGCTTATACTGACGAAGAGACAGGTCAGACAATTATCGCCGGCATGGGTGAGCTTCACCTCGAAATCATCGTTGACAGACTTCTTCGTGAATTCAAGGTTGAGGCGAATATCGGTAAGCCGCAGGTTGCTTACAAGGAAACAATCCGCAAGAATGCAGATGTTGATGAGAAGTATGCCCGTCAGTCAGGCGGTAAGGGCCAGTATGGTCATGTAAAGATCAAGGTAGAGCCCAACCCCGGCAAGGGTTACGAATTTATCAACGCTGTTGTCGGCGGTGCGATCCCGAAGGAATACATCCCGGCTGTAGACGCAGGTATCCAGGGCGCAATGCTCAGCGGTGTACTCGCTAACTACAACGTTGTTGATGTAAAGGTAACACTTTACGATGGTTCTTACCATGAAGTCGACTCTTCAGAAATGGCCTTCAAGATTGCCGGTTCAATGGCATTCAAGAGCGCTATGAGAAAGGCTGACCCGGTAATTCTTGAGCCTATCATGAAGGTTACTGTAACCGTTCCTGAGGAATACATGGGCGATGTAATCGGCGACCTCAACTCCCGTCGTGGTATGATCCAGGGCATGGAGGCTGTTGCAGGTGCACAGAGAATCGTAGCTATGGTTCCGCTGTCTGAGATGTTCGGTTATGCAACCGACATGCGTTCAAAGACACAGGGTCGTGGTCAGTATGTAATGGAGCCGAACAACTATGCAGAGGTTCCGAAGAACATTGCTGACGGAATAATCACAGCTCGTTCCAAGAAGGACGAATAAGATTTTTTCCACAAATTTCAATAAAACGCTTGCATTTTGGGCTTATTATTGGTACAATAAGACCAAAGTGCAACGCTTTACAAAATAAATTATTTAGGAGGAAAATCCAATGGCTAAGGAAAAATTTAACAGATCTAAGCCGCACGTAAACATTGGTACAATCGGCCATGTTGACCACGGCAAGACTACACTTACTGCTGCTATCACAAAGGTTCTCAACCTCGAAGGCGATGCTGAATTCGTTGATTACGCTAACATCGATAAGGCTCCCGAAGAGAGAGAGCGTGGTATCACAATCAACACCGCTCACGTTGAGTATGAAACAGATAACCGTCACTATGCACACGTTGACTGCCCCGGTCATGCTGACTACGTTAAGAACATGATCACAGGTGCAGCTCAGATGGACGGCGCTATCCTCGTTGTATCTGCTGCTGATGGTCCTATGCCCCAGACAAGAGAGCACATCCTTCTCTCCCGTCAGGTTGGTGTTCCTTATATCGTAGTATTTATGAACAAGACTGACCAGGTTGACGATCCTGAGCTTCTCGAGCTCGTTGAGATGGAGATCCGTGACCTGCTGAGCGAGTATGAGTTCCCGGGCGACGACATTCCGATCATAAAGGGCTCTGCTTATCAGGCACTTTCTTCTGACAGCAAGGATCCGTCTGCTCCTGAGTATGCTTGCATCCACGAGCTTATGGCTGCTGTTGACGAGTACATTCCTACACCTGAGAGAACAACAGATCTTCCCTTCCTTATGCCTGTTGAGGACGTATTCACCATTTCTGGTCGTGGTACAGTTGCAACCGGTAGAGTTGAGAGAGGTCAGATCAAGGTTTCTGAGGAAATCGAAATCGTTGGTCTCGTAGAGGAGAGCAGAAAGTCCGTTGTTACAGGTCTTGAGATGTTCAGAAAGACTCTGGACTTCGCAGAGGCTGGCGACAACGTAGGCGTACTTCTCCGTGGTGTTCAGAAGAACGAGATCGAGCGTGGACAGGTTATTGCTAAGCCCGGTTCTGTACACCCGCACACCAAGTTCCAGGGTCACGTATATGTACTGACCAAGGACGAAGGCGGCCGTTCAAAGCCTTTCTTCAGCAACTATCGTCCGCAGTTCTACTTCAGAACAACTGACGTTACAGGCGTTATCAACCTCCCCGAGGGAACAGACATGTGTATGCCTGGCGATAACGTTGATATGGACGTTGAGCTCATTAAGCCGATCGCTATGGAAGAGGGTCTCCGTTTCGCTATCCGTGAAGGCGGCCACACTGTAGGTTCAGGCGTTGTTTCCAAGATCTACGAATAATTTCTGATCTGTGAAAACTTATTCCCCGTACAGGATCTCCTGTACGGGGTTTTTGTTGCATTTTGTCGGTATTTATAGTATAATTTCAGTGAGGAGATCTTATTTTTCTGACTTCAGTACGCATGCAGGTGATCGGAGGGTAAATCGGGATGAGCAATTATCCTATGTATTATCAAGGCTATTCAGATGATCCGGAGAATATGCATTCAGCCTCCGGTTATTACAGCGCCGCTGATACTTCGTTTGCTCAGAAGCAAGGTTATGCCGCATCCCGTTATGCTTTGAATGAAGATGTGTACGACCGCGCCGCTTTTGCAAAGGCTGCTTTTATCCGCAAGCTTGTGTCCTTCTGCGTCGGACTGTTTATCGGATTGCTGCTTGTCGTTCTGCTTACGCCGACTATGATTCAGGCACAGGAAGAAATGGACAATGCCGATAATTACGTAGAGGTTGAAGCAAGTGTCAAAAAAGTTATTCCGCAGAATTCAGCTTCCGGTTCCGGTTCGCGTTCACTGTCCGGGGATGAATACTACGATGTTATTCTCTCCTATACATTCGAGGGTGAGGAGTATAAGGATGTTGTGATGACGTCAAAGCTCAATCACCGCAATACATGGAAAAGAACGGTCTGGGTCGATAAAACCGAGCCGGTGCACGTAATTGAAACAAAGCCGGACGACTCTGTACTCAAGACGACAACTTTTCTGGTCGGCGCGGGGTGGGTTCTTCTGGTTGTATTCGGACTGCTGCTGATAAGACTTATATTTATCCGGATTAAATCAACCGGAGTACTGAACCGTGTTTCATTTAGCTTAAAATATTTATAACAATACGGAGGAAAAAATTATGCCGCATGAAATGAGTAGAGCAGAGCTTCTGGAGGCGCAGATCAGAACTGATCCCGGAATGGTGAAAACCTACGGTACGCCGGAAATGCAGCCGACAACAACAGTGGGTATTCAGGCTGAAATGAGAGAAAAAAAGCGCAACAGACTTGTGATTGTTTATGTTCTACTGATTATAGTAGGTCTTCTGGGACTGTCATTTGCTCTGCTGGACGATGCCGGAATAAAGAAATACCGTGAAACTGCCGACCCTGCTGTTGTAACAGTAACAAGGGTTGCTCCGGCGTCCAATGAGGAAGCTATATATGTAACCTACGAATATGATCAGACTATGTATACCAATGTCTATGCCGGAAAGGCGCCGAAGGACAGGTATTCGACAGGCAATGAAATAACGGTTTATGTCAGCAGGAAAAATCCGCAGGTTCTGATGATGGATTTACTCGGCCGTTTTCTGTGGCTGCGTAATATTTCACTTGCGCTTATCTGCGTGGGTGTTGTTCTGATAATAATCAGGATTTTCAGAAAGAAGCTGAAAAATACCAGGGTATAATTGACATTTGTCTGGTGTCCGGAGATTTTGAAAGTCATGCAAGGGATAAATTCCGGCTCCGGGAAAATATAATAAGAGATTATAACCTCACGGCGTTCGCCTTTTCGGTCGCTTTGCGCCCTTAACGGACGCCTGAGAGAACATTTAATTATTATATGCGCCTTGCGGCGCTGATTTGTAGAAATTTATGGTAGAATAAAAAAGCCGATGAATAAAAATCATCGGCTTTTGTGTTTTGCAGAGATATTAAATATGTTTTCAGAACGTGAAAAACGGTATGTAGGGTGAAACATAAACTGCCGCCGTACCGCAGATTACTCCGAGTATCGCTCCGGCAATAACGTCGGTGGGGTAGTGAACGAGCAGATACATTCTTGAAAATGCCATTAGCACAGCATAGATTACAACAGGTACAAACAGCGCCGGAAGCATGAAAAACATAACCATGGAAACCGCAAAGCTTGAAGCGGTATGTCCGGACGGGAAGGAATAATGTGCAGGGTGTTTTATCAGAAGATCCTTGCCGAATTCACGGTTGCAGGGCCTTACCCTTGCGACAACGTGCTTGATCGTGATTTCACCCGTAAGACCGGTTATCAGCATTGCCAGTATCATTGTCAGTCCCGTCAGTCTGCTGCGGTTTATTATCAGAAGGGGAATCGAGAGGGCAAACCAGACATAACCGTAATTTCCTGTTGTAGTGATGATCACCATTATCTTGTTCAGCACAGGAGTATGCTTCTGGGACAGGATGGTTAATATTCTGTTGTCCCATGCCTTGATTCGGTCAAGCATATTGATCTCCTTTCGCTGTTTTTTCTCAGACACACTATTAGTATATCATAAAATGACAATATTAGCAAGTACAGCATATCGGAATTTATTTCCTTTTTTTACCTGCGTTTTATTTTGCTGATAACTAAAGACAAGGAGCATACCGCAAGAAGCACGCCGACGAAGATTATCGGCACAGCAGGGTTTCCGACTGAGGGGATGTACCTGTCAACCACAGCGCTTTGCTCCGGCTGTATCTCAGGCTGGCTGCTTTCTTCCTCTTCAACATAGAATTCTCTCTTTACCGGAATTCCGAGCTTGACCTCGGGATCTGCGTCTGTGATTGTTACAACCTGCACCTTGTGCTCGCTGGTGCAGCCTTCGGGCAGGCTCCGGATCGTGATTGAATACAGATCGGGGGTCAGATCTTCAAAAACAGCCTTGCCGTTTTTATCTGTTTCGGCTGTTGTCACACCGTTGGAAATCACGGCGCCCTTGACGGGCTTTTCGTCGCCGTCAAAGAGGTTGACCTCAATTCTGCACTCCGAAAGAGTAGCAGCGGATGTCGGATCAGACAGGTTGTATGCATAGTCAACTGCACGGTAGATTATCATTCCCGAAAGCGGATGAACCGGAGCGTCGTTGCTTGTAAAGCCGGAAAGCCTCGAAAGCTGATGATAAAGACCGGTTATATCATAGGTGTAATCAGCAGTTGTTTCATCTGCCGAGGAATTGACAAGGCTTATGCAGTCTGCGCTGATATAGCCCTGTGCGATAAGGCTGTCGAGGTCGTCGGCATATTTGTACGATTTGCCGTCGGTAATTGCCGTGTACAGCCTGAAGCCCTGAACTCCGCCAACGTCTGCAGCATGAAGATCGAGGTAAATGCGCCCCTCTTTGATATATGTCTTGGAGTACAGGCTGGTGGGGGCAGTGTTGTCAAGACGGAAATCGAAGCTTATTGTATTTGCCGATGCGGCGCTGCCTACTGAAACAGGGGACGCGCTGACGCTGAGCGTGTAGCTGCCCTCTTCAAGCTCGGCAAAAAGGTTTTTCAGAGCGTCGCTGTTGAAGCGCTCAAGAAGCTTTGTGTACGGTTCGTTTTCCTTATCGGTAAAGGGTGAAGCAGAACCGATGTTTTCGCTGTAAAGCTCCTTTTTGTCCTTGTCGGTAATGGTGATAGTGTAATTTTCAGCGTTTCTGAGCAGATATAGATTCGGTATGATAAAGCTCGTTCCTGCCTGAGCGTCATCGGTGTAATTCTTTACGGTATCCTTACCGATGCAGATATTGTAGCTGCTGAAATTGTCCGTTGTCATATTGTGGCCGAGGGGGTAGCTCGGGTATGCATTGCCGGACTGAGCGGTTGCATACACTGCGCCGCTGCCGATAACGGGAGTTTTGCTTTCGTAGGCGGTCGAATCGAACATATCAGCCGTTGAAAGGTCACCGCAGAAGCCGGTCAGCGGAATATGCAGCTGGCTGCCGTCAGCTTCGCGTGCAAAGATAAATCCGTCTATATAGAAGCCGTTTTCAGCTTTGGTCATGTATTCCTGCACGAAATCCTCATTAAGCTCGACTGACACGCTGACATTCTTGCTTTCCTTTCCTGCAAGCGACACAGAAGATACCTTTTTGCCGTCAATCGTGAAGCTGACGGATGCATGCTTTGCTATGCTTTCGGCTTCAAGGCTGTTCAGGAATACGCCGCCGACCTGATAGAGCTTATCTGTGGTAAGTGCGGATGAAAGAGTAAAGCTCTTTTCCGCGTCGCTCAGATTTCTGAGTGTTATTTCAAAGCTGAAGCTGCCGTCGGCATCTGCGCCCATGCTTACTGAGGACAGGGAGCCGCTGAGAAGAACGCTCTGCGCCTGCAGTGCGGATTTCAGGTCGAGTCTGCCCGAGCCCTGAAGGCGCGGGGATATATATTTGCCGGTATTTTTTATCAGCGCGGCATTATTCATCAGAAGTGCGCGCACGAGAATGCTTTTCTGCTCTGCCGTGCCGGAAATCAGAGGATTATTTTTCAGAACTGCCGCCGCTGCGCCGGAAAGCTCTGCGGATGAAACAGAGGTGCCGTCCATGCTGCGATAGCCGCCTGAAAAAGCAGCGGCTACGTCTGTGCCGGGCGCGAGAAGGTCGGGCTTCAGCGTAAGGTCGGGAGATGTTCCGTAGGATGTGAATTCGGCAGGGGACAGCGCGTTGTCGGAGCCTTCAAAGGCGAGTCCGGCATAGGACAGGCTGCCCTCGGGCTGCTTTTCAAAAACAGAGAGATATTTTTTGTCTGCACATGCAACCGGAATGGCTATTTCGGAAGAATCATCTTCATCCGGGGTGCCGATAAATATCACGCCGTGAGAACCGTTTTCGGCTGCCTTGCTTATTGCTTCGGAGCTGCCCTCCGGTGAGCTGTGCAGGACAATTATTCTGCCGCTGCAGTTTTCCTCCGTCATGGGGTCGGATTCTGTATCCGCTATGAAAATGTAATTAGCATTGTCAGCTTCTTCAAAGCCTGACGCCGAACCGGTATAGAAATCGGTGAAGACTATTTTTTCCTCACCGACTGAAAGATAGCTGTTTATCTGCCTGCTGCTGACAAATGCGCCTGCGGACAGAACCTGAGAGAGGGAAGAGGGGTACGAAACAGTGCCGTAGTCCGTCAGAGTGGAGCGGAAGCCCTTGTTTTCAGTCAGTGTGCCTTCGTTTCCTGCTGCGGCACATATGATGATGCCGGCGGAGGAAAGCTTTTCGTAGACAGGAGTGAAAACGGATGCATTATTGCTCAGACCTGACGCGCCCATGCTTATGTTAATAATATCCGGCGAAAGCTTTGCAGCGTCGTCTATCGCAGCGAGCAGAACATCGTCGGATGTCGTGCTCACCCCGTCGGCGCAGACCTTCATAAGTGCAAGCTGCGCACCCGGAGCAACTCCGCAGAAGTCGTCCTTTCCGGTGCCTGCGCGGCCTGCTATAAGTGAAGCAATGCCTGTTCCGTGGTCGGACGACGGATTTTTTGTATCAGTGTCGCGACCTGCATAGTCATAGGAAAAAACAACGTTTCCCAAAGCAC
The DNA here is from genome assembly GCA_900315875.1 of uncultured Eubacteriales bacterium. Taxonomy (GTDB): domain Bacteria; phylum Bacillota; class Clostridia; order Oscillospirales; family Acutalibacteraceae; genus UBA1213. Next base: position 13,382 of record ONAX01000020.1, read on the forward strand.
TGCCGGAGCCGCCGACACCGTTTACCGACACCTTGGCGGCAATTTCGGAAAATGAAGGCTTTTGAGTGAAGCCTGAAACGGATGAAAAGGCTTTGTGCGTAATATCAAAGCCGTCGTCGATTACGGCTATCAGCACATCGGAAACTGCAGACTGCTCGCTGTCGTTGATATCGCTTTTTCTTGTCTGTACCATCTGTGTCAGCTCAATGCTTTCAGCTATGGTTCCGGATGTGTTATTGTCGGTATCTGTTGTTACTCTGACTTCGCGGGCTGCAGGATTTTTGCTTTCCTGAGCGTCAGCGGACGATTCGCTGCTGACGCTGTCGTTTTCCTTTACGGAAAGGCTTTTTGCAGAAGCAAGGATTACCTCCTCTATTCCGCCGATTTTCTGCAGCTTCGGCAGAACGCTGTACGGTGCGCGTACGGAAAAGCCGTTGAAAACGGTGTTGTATGTAAAGCAGTTCTCGAATTCGGCCTCGGGAACCATACGGCGTATGCTTGCCTTAACGACAGCCTGATTCTTTTTCATGGTATCCACAGCCTCGCGGCTGTCTCTGGACATAAGGTAATCAAGCATATTTGTGTATGCAGACGCTTTCATGTTATCGAGAAGGCAGTCTCCCGAAGCCCGGATAATGAAGGTTACAGTTTCGTCGCTTTTCGGCACCTTTATTTCGGGTGCCGAGGATTCGTTCTTTTTATCGTCAGCTATAACGTAAGATGACTGACCGACATTCTGAGATGAGCTATCCCCGGACGAAGGACCGTGATTTATAATAGGCAACAGGAACACCGCAGCTGTCAGCACCACTGCCAGGACAGTACAGTATATCCCTTTTTTCATGTTTATTCACTCCGATATGATAGAATAATTACAGTAACAAAAGACTACACAATATAGCACTCTATATTATAACATAAATTTCTACAAATCAGCGCCGCAAGGCGCATAAAATAAAGAAATTTATTAAATGTTCTCTCAGGCGTCCGATAAGGGCGCAAAGCGACCGAAACGGGTAACGCCGTGAGGTTATTACAGCGAAGCTGAATGTTCTCTCAGGCGTCCGAT
>ONAX01000020.1:14455-41558 GCA_900315875.1 uncultured Eubacteriales bacterium
AATGTTCTCTCAGGCGTCCGATAAGGGCGCAAAGCGACCGAAACGGGTAACGCCGTGAGGTTATTACAGCGAAGCTGAATGTTCTCTCAGGCGTCCGATGAGGGCGCAAAGCGACCGAAACGGGTAACGCCGTGAGGTTATTATAACATATAATTTGGAATTTGGAAAGTGAAATTGATTGATAAATTTTCCACTTTCCATTTTCCATTTTCAATTAAAAAAGTCTTCTCCGCCGACAGCGGAATTCTTCGCGACCGGGCTATTATTTAATAATTTTTCAGAGGAGCAAAACGACAAAGCCACTTTACTCCCCTGAAAAAGGTAAAAAGAGTGCGCTGCAAGGTAGGCGCACGACTTGCAGCGCAAAAACATAAATTATTCAGCCCGAAATTATCAGAATTCGCTTTTTATTGAGCGCAGGAACATGTCATTCAGTGCCTGCTCTGCAGTCATTTTTCCTTCGATGACTGATTTTACACCCTTGCATATCGGAAGATCGACATTATATTTCTCTCCGAGCAGAACAAGAGCTTTTGTTGTATCAACGCCTTCTGCAAGCTTGTCGAACTTTTCGCCCTTTACAAGCATTTCGCCGAAGCGTCTGTTGTGGCTGTACTGTGAAAACAGCGTTGCTTCGTAATCTCCCAGGTGGCACAGTCCGTATGCGGAAAGCTCATTTCCGCCCATTGCGGCGATAAGCCTTGCAATTTCTCTCGTACCTCTGGACATCAGCGCGCCCTTGAGGGAGGATACATTCATTCCGTCAAGCATGCCTGCAGCAATACCGATGGTGTTCTTTGCAGCGGCGCCGACTTCGCTTCCGATAAGGTCCTGTCCGACGTAGAAGCGGATAAGGTCGCTTGAGAATTCGCTGATGAGGAAGTGCTTGACCTCATCGTCCGAGGAATCTATAACCATGCAGTTGGGAATACCCTTGCTGAAATCCTGCGGATGGCCGGGGCCTACCCATATTGCAACGGGAACGTAGGGCGGCACGTACTGAGTAACGATCTCCGACAGGCGGCAGCCGGTGGTAGCCTCGATGCCCTTCATGCAGAGCACGATTTTCTTTCCGGAAAGGTCAAGAACGGCAACTCTCTGAATAAATGAGCGGAGCTGCTGCGAGCTGATTGAAATTATCAGAACGTCTGCCCTTGCAACCGACGCTTCCAGATCGTCCGAGAAGCTGATACTGTCGCGGAATGTAAGCATATTGTTCTTTCTTGTTGTGACAAGCTCGATATACTGTGGAGCATCCGACAGTCCCCATATTGTGATGTCGTGTCCGATTTTATCGAGATACCAGCCGATGAAAGAACCCCATCTTCCGCAGCCTAAAAGTGTAACCTTCATAGTAATGTCCCTCCGCATTTCAGTTTTTTATATTGTATCACAATAATTCAAATTAATCAATTACTTTCCACCACGGCAGCGTAACGCCGGCGCAGAGCCTGCGCACCCTGTTCGCGACAATCGCTCAGCTCCGTTCTGCTCTGAATCAGTACCTCCACTTGACTGATCGCGGTCGTAGTTAATAGCGGCTCTGTTTCATCTTACAGTGTTTGATATATCGGTTTTCTGCAGTGACGAGCGAATGTGCTGAACCTCAATTTTTCATTTTCAATTGTCAATTTTCAAGTAAGTCGTTTCCGTGAGTTGTCAGGCAGGCTGCTTGATCAGAGCGGCAGGCTTTTTCGGCAAAAAGAGAATGCTCTCGATATATACGCCGACTATGCCGCAGATTATACCGAGCAGTGCGCCGCACAAAACGTCGGTGGGAAAGTGCATGTACAGGTAAAGCCTGGAAAAAGCAATTATCGAAGCGAAAACATACATCATTATGCCGAGCTTTTTGTTATAGATAAAGCACACCGTTGCGGCGGAAAAGGCAAAGCATGTGTGTCCGGACGGAAAGCTTGCGTCAATTTCCGGCGGAACAAGCATTGCGATGGTTGTATTCAGTTCGTAGGGGCGAAGCCGTGAAACAACGGGCTTTATTATCAGCGCGCATGTCAGACCGCACACGGCAGCACTTGAAGCAAGCATTCTGCCGAGTTTTGCGTGTTTTTTAGTTATCATCACGATCAGCGAGGGCAGAGCAATAAATATTATTACAAGCCAGAACGGTGCAAAGCATTTCATTATAAAATCAAGCGGAGCGCTGTGAAGCTGCTGCAGCTTTTCAAGAACAACAAATTCCCAATCCATATTTACCTCCCGGAATATGTCAATTGATACCAGGTTGATTATCATTATCCTTATAAATTTTACCATAGAGAGTCTATTATGTCAATGAATATTGCAGCGTGACGCTGCACCCTGTTCGCGACAATCGCTGCGCTTGCGCTTCGCTCTGAATCAGTACCGCTATTTGGAAGGGCCGCGTCCAAATTTAATAGCGGTTCTGTTATTTCAAAAAATAGTTTCCGCGTCCGAAGTCGGAACTCCTGCTTGAGCAGCATAAAATTAATGTTAATTACGCTTGCATTTTTGCCGGTATTGTATTACAATCGATATGTGAAGATGTTTTCGGGGAGATGAGGAAATGTTCAGGAAAAGAAAGACAATAATCCGCATTACGGCCATCGTTCTTTGCGTTATGATGGTCATCAGCGTATTTTCTATTATTATGTATGCTGTCGGCTGGCAGTGATCCGGCGGACCGCGCAGTTTCAGAAATAAAAGAGGTATTTCAGAATGAATCTTTTGTTGCTTATAAACGAGCGTATGCCTGCCTTTTCAAAGGGACAGAAGCTTATTGCAAATTATATCATGGAACATTATGATAAGGCTGCATTTATGACCGCGTCAAAACTCGGTACTACCGTAGGGGTAAGTGAATCCACCGTTGTGCGCTTTGCGACTGAGCTTGGCTACGACGGCTATCCCAAAATGCAGAAGGCAATGCAGGAGATGATCCGCGATAAGCTGACTTCCGTTCAGCGTATCGAGGTGACAAAAAGCCGTTTCGGAAATGAGGATATTCTCTCAGCCGTGCTGAATCAGGATATCGATAAGATCCGCCGCACAATTGAGGAAACCTCAAAGGAGGACTTCCAGCAGGCGGTCAAGGCTATTGCAAATGCCGGAACAATCTACATATTCGCCGTGCGTTCATCGGCGGCGCTTGCATCCTTCCTCGGATATTACTATTCTCTTATTTTCGAGAATGTAAAGGTCGTCAGCAACTACGGCGAAACGGAAATATACGAAAAGCTTTTCAGAATCAGTGATAAGGACGCAATCATCGGCATCAGCTTCCCGAGATATTCAAATGCCGCAATAAAGGCGATGCGCTTTGCACGACGCAGGGGCGCCAAGGTAATAGCCCTGACGGACAGCATGGCAAGTCCGCTGTGTGAGCATTCGGATTATGTGCTTATCGCAAAAAGCGATATGGCGAGCGTTGTCGATTCCCTTGTTGCACCGCTCAGCATGATAAACGCATTGATCGTTGCAACGGTCATCGAGCTTGGCGGCGAGGTTGAAAAGACCTTCGGAAACCTCGAAAGCATATGGGATGAATATGAGGTTTACCGCAATAAGAATAACACTACGGATCATTTCTGATGTTCCGGGGACGGATGGATAATGAAAAACTATGATACACTGATCATCGGCGGCGGAGCTGCGGGGCTCATTGCCGCCGTTTTTTCGGCAAGGGGCAAAAAAAGCACAGCCGTGATAGAAAAAAACAGCCTGCCCGGGCGGAAAATACGCATTACTGGCAAGGGCAGGTGCAATGTGACGAATAACTGCGACGTTCGCACCGTAATTGCCAATACACCCACAAACGGCAAATTCCTGTACAGTGCCCTGACGGCATTTCCGCCGTCGGAGGTCATGGATTTTTTTGAAAGCATAGGCGTTGCGCTTAAAACGGAGCGCGGACGGCGTGTTTTTCCGGTATCGGACAAGGCGTCCGACGTTGCAAAGGCGCTGTCTGACGCTGCGCGGAGCAGCGGCGCCGAAATAATAAATGCAGAGGCGGAAAGCCTCGTGCAAAGCGACGGCAGTCTTTCGGGGGTCAGACTTCGCGACGGCAGGACTGTTTTCTGCCGTAGGGTGATAATCGCAACGGGAGGGCTGTCCTACCCCGGAACGGGCTGCACAGGGGACGGCTATCGTCTTGCGGAGTCTGTCGGGCACAGCATAGTGCCCTGCCGCCCGAGCCTTGTTCCGCTGGAAACGGAGGAGCATTTCGACTATGACGCCGAAGGGCTTCTGCTGAAGAATATATCAATAAAGCTTACCGATACTGTGCGCAAAAAGGTTATCTATGACGATTTCGGTGAATGCGAGCTGCACCGCTACGGCCTTTCGGGCGCGGTGATAAGGTCGGCGTCGGCGCATATACGCGAGGAAAAGCCTGCACCGGGAAGATACGTCATTTCGATAGATCTCAAGCCTGCCCTGAGCGAGGAAAAGCTGGACCAGCGGATCCTGCGCGAGCTTTCGGTGGCGAATACCGGTACTGTGTCTGATATCATGCAGACGCTTCTGCCGCGTGGGCTTATACATGATGTTCTGGCTGCAGCCGGAACAGACGGCGGCGAGCGATGCGCTGATATGAGCCGCGAGCACAGAAGGGCGCTTGTCAGAACGCTGAAATGCCTGCAGCGCACGGTTTCAGGATTCCGTCCGATTGATGAGGCAATCGTCACATCCGGCGGAGTATCCGTTCGTGAAATCGACCCGAAAACAATGCAGTCTAAGCTTCTGCCGGGGCTTTATTTTGCCGGAGAGGTAATCGACTACGACTGCTATACAGGCGGCTTTAACCTGCAGTGTGCCTTTTCGACGGGCATGCTTGCAGCAATTAACTGATCGGAGGTTATAACATGGGCTTTCAGGACGACTGGGTCATGCGGCAGATCGAAATGATGACGAGATTTGTTGCCAATGTTGTATTCAAAAAGAACGATACCGAAGTTCATTACGAAATAATCGGCAATATCGACGACAGCACAACGCTCACTCCTACGGATATGCTTTTCCTGAAGCTGCAGGAACTGATCCGCGAGGGCAGGCTGTGCGAGGCGGAGGACGAGCTTTTCGATAATCTGGAATATTCGGATAAGTATATCGAGCTTGCCACGGATTTCTATAAGCGGCTCAACGCTATGTCGGACGAACGGCTTTCCGACGGCGGCTTTTCCCGTGAAGAGGTCTACGACGGATATTTAGAGATCATGTCCCTTCTCGGGGTGCCGATAGATGTTTTCGGCCAGGGCGAAAGGTCGGATTATGGTGTATAATTCTGCCGTGCGGCAGTAATAATATAATGCGAGGAGTGTTACTATGCAGGAAAATATTTGCAGCATACCTATCAATGATGTGTTCCTTCCGAAGGACGGCTGCCCCCTGTGCCGCATGAGGGATATGCTCGAGGAAAGACGGGCGGAGTACATAACAGGCTCGGCAATGATGGAACCCAGCGTTCGCGTCAAGACAAACGAGCAGGGCTTCTGCTTCCGCCATTTTGAGATGATGGTGCGCCTCGGAAAGCGCCTGTCGAATGCTCTTATTCTGGAAAGCCATCTGCAGCAGATAAGCGAGGAGCTGATCCCTGCAAAGGCTCCGAAAAAGGTTGACAAAAAACGCATGGCGGCGCTTGACGCACTGACAAAGGACTGCTTTATCTGCAGGGATATCCGTCAGAATATGGAAAACATGGTCCGCATAGTGCATGCAATGTGGATATCGGAGCCGGAATTCCGCAGGCTTTACTCTGAGCAGCCCTTTATCTGCCTTGAGCATTTCACTCTGCTTATGACCGTTGACCAGAGGGGACTTGGCAAGAACCTGCAGCCCTTCTATGAGGAAACCTCCAGGCTGACCGGTACGTATCTTGAATCCCTGCGCACCGACGTTCACCGCTTTACGACAATGTTCGACTACCGCAGCGGCGACAGCTCCGACTGGGCAGGAAGCAAGGACGCAATTGAGCGCTCGATAGAATTTCTCACCGGCGGCAGGATAGAAACGAATTATGCCGGCAATTATGAGGAAAATGAATAATTACGCTCATAATGCATATTTATACATGAATCAAATGTATCGTTCCTTCCTGCTTTGGATAAATATTCCATAAAAATTATTGTTTTTATACAAATCATGTTCTTTAAATAGTTGACTTTTTGTCAATTTGTAATTATAATATATATAGATGACTTGTATCTTCTCTGTGTATACTTTGTTTTGACGGAGGTGAGCTTATGACAGAACTGACAGGTAAAAGTGCTTCCGAGGGTATTGCTATCGGCAAGATATGCCTTTTGAAAAGTCCTTCGCACGATATTCCCGAATATGAAGTGAAGGATACGGAAAAGGAACTGCTCCGGTACAGATTGTCCCGTGATCTTGCGAAGGAAAAGCTGCGCAGTATCCATGACAAATCCCTTGCCACGCTTTCTAAAAAGGAATCCGTCATCTTCCAGACGCACATGATGATACTTGAGGATTCAAAGTTTGTCGAGCTTGTCGAGGCTCAGATCTCCGAGGGCAAAAACGCGGAATACGCGGTATATAATGCCGGAGATAAGCTTGCAAAGCTTTTCAAGGGTCTCGACGACGAATACTTCAAGGCGCGCTATACAGATATTATAGACGCTGCCAATATTTTGCTCGAAATTCTCCTCAAGCGTGACCGGCGCAGCGAGATTCTTTCTCTGGGTTATCCGGTCATTATAGCAGCCGACGATATCATGCCAAGCGACGCTGTTACCATCAGCAAGGACAGCATTCTCGGCTTTGCGACGAACAACGGCTCGGTCAATTCCCACGCTTCGATCATAGCGCGCACGATGAGCCTGCCGTCACTCATACAGCTTCACGATCTGCCGGGCGACTGCAACGGAAAGACCGCCATTATTGACGGTCAGGGCGGACGGTTCATAATTGATCCGGACATAAATACGCTTGCCCTGTACAGTGCAAAGCGTGAGCGCTTCAACAAGCAGCAGCAGCGTCTGATGAGTCAGATAGGACTGAGAAGCGAAACCAGAAACGGTGTTTACGTTCGTCTGACAGCGGACATAGGCAGACTTGACCTTCTCGAATCTGCACGAAGGAACGACGCGGAGGGCATAGGGCTGTACCGAAGCGAATTCCTGTTTACAAACAGGGACAAGTGCCCCGACGAATCGGAGCAGTACGAAACATACAAGACCATTATCAAGGCATTCGAGGGCAAGCCCGTTGTCATAAATACTGCGAATGTATGCAGCGGCAGAGGCGTAAAATACCTTGACATACCGAAGGAGAACAACCCCTCAATGGGCTTCCGGGGAATAAGGATATCGCTTGAAAACCGTGATTTCCTGCGCACGCAGCTTTCGGCTCTGCTGAAGGCAGGTGTCGGAACGTCGATGTCGATACTTCTCCCGATGATAACCAGTGTAGAGGAGATCGATTATGTCCGCAGGGAGCTTGAAAGCGTCAAGAACCGGCTGCAGCTCAACGGTGAGGATTTCTGCGAGGATATTCGTCTTGGTGCGATGATAGAAACGCCTGCAGCGGCGATAATTGCGGACACGATCAGTGCCAAGGTGGATTTTCTGACGATAGATACAGATACGCTCATACAGTATACTCTTGCGATGGACAAGGACAATCCGAAGCTTGAGGATTTCTACCGTCCGCATCATCCGGCGGTAAGGCGGCTGCTTTCGTACACGATCAAGGCCGCGAAGAAAAACAATGCGATAATCAGTGTCTGCGGTGGTCTTGCCGGAGATACTGCTATGACGAAATTCTTCATAGATCTCGGGGTCAGCGAGCTTATACTGCCGCCCTCGAAGATACTGTCGATAAAGGCTCTTATCCGCGAAACTGTAGCGGAGCCGTACAACTATGACGAAGATTGATTACCATTACGGACGATCCCATCGGTCGTCCGTATTATTTTTTTGGCAGAGGCGGAGTGCCTCCGCTGTCAATTCGCGACAATCGCTCAGCTCCGCTTCGCTCTAATAGCGGTACTATTTCATAAGTCTGTAAATATAAAATATCCTTGCGCTATAATATAAAAAAATATTGAATTCTCAGAGGTTTTGTTATATCATAGTATAAGAGGCTCTCTGAGGTGCGGCACTGTGCGTGCTGTGCCCCTGCGAATGCCTGTACTGAATCTTTTGCGCCGTGGGCGACATAATATGAGAGGACTTGAAAAAATGAAAATTCTTGTAATCAATGCCGGCAGCTCTTCGATGAAGTATCAGCTCATCGATATGACCGACGAAAGCACCCTTGCAAAGGGTAACTGTGAACGTATAGGTATCGACGGTCATTTCAAGCATACCACTGCTGACGGCAGAAAATATGAAACCGACGTAACGATGGATAACCATACACAGGCATTCATGCAGATAAAGAATGCACTGACTGACGAAAAGGTCGGCGTAGTTAAAAACCTCAGCGAGATCGCAGCCGTAGGTCACCGTATAGTCCAGGGCGGCTCTATCTTCAAGGAATCCTGCCTCGTTACCGATAAGGTTATCGAGGATATCGAAAGCCTTATTCCGCTTGCTCCCCTGCATAACGCAGCTCACGTTCAGGGTATCCGCGCTTGTATCGACGTTTTCGGCAAGGACGTTCCCGAGGTCGTTGTATTCGATACAGCATTCCATTCAACAATGCCGCAGATCGCATATACATATGCAGTTCCCTATGAGTATTACGAGAAGTATGCTGTACGCCGCTACGGCTTCCACGGCACATCTCACAGATATGTTTCCGCTCGCTGCGCAGAGCTTATGGGCAAGGACATCAAGGACCTCAAGCTCATCACCTGCCACCTTGGCAACGGCTCTTCAATCACAGCTATCGACGGCGGCAAGGTTGTAGACACCAGCATGGGTCTTACTCCCCTTGACGGTATCATGATGGGCACCAGAACAGGCTGCCTTGACCCGTCTGTTGTTACCTTTATCGCAGAAAAGGAAGGCTTCACTCCCTCCGAAATGGATACTCTGCTCAACAAGAAGTCAGGCTTCCTCGGTATTTCCGGCGTTTCAAGCGACGACAGAGATGTATGCGCTGCTGCTGAAGCCGGCAATGCAAGAGCTCAGCTCGCAATCGATATGCTCGAGTACCAGATCCTGAAGTACATCGGCTCCTACGTTGCAGTGCTCGGCGGCGTTGACGCAATCGTATTCACCGCAGGTATCGGCGAGAACCAGTCCAGCCACCGCGAGAACGTATGCAAGAAGCTCGGCTACATCGGCGTTGATTTCGACAGCGAAGCAAACGCAAAGGCTATCCGCGGCGCAGAGGGCAAGATCTCTACCGACAAGAGCAAGGTAGACGTATTCGTAATCCCCACCAACGAGGAAATCGTTATCGCAAGAGATACAATGGCTCTTGTTTCAAAATAAAAGCATCAGGCATTATTACTGCCGAAGCTGAAAATGCACTTCATAACGTCGATGGATCACACGGTTCATCGGCGTTTTTTTCTGCGCCTAATCCATAATATCATCATAGGCGTTGAACATTTCAAATTCCTCAATGTCATATGCTGCGCCGTATTCCATTTTTGGGGGCGGCGTTTTCTGTTTATTATCGTAATTGCCCTCACATATCTTGACAAGGTTCTGCGGCTTGAGAATCCAGTCAAAACTGCAGCCGTTCCAGCCTCCGTTTCTGCCTGTCAGGAAATCAGAGGCTTCTATCCTCCTGAAAAAGCTTTCTGCATCGCAGTCAAGCATTCTGAGTGCAGACTGAATCTGCCGTTTTCGGCTTCTCGTCAGCTTTGTCACCTTCGGAAGTGACAGGCATATGCCGTTAAAAGAATCAACAAGCTTCTGATAATCAAATGCGCGTCGCGTGTCAACGTCAGTTGACGAGGACGTATGTTCCGGTTCCCTGCAAACAGGCTCGGCTTTCCCGGGAAATCCCGGCATATATTCTGTACTGTCTCTTTCTGTTTCTCTATGTATATCACTATCTCTGACTCTATCTATATCACTATATATTTCACTATCACTATTTCTGACTCTATCTCTATCTATTTCACTATCTCTATCTCTTACTCTATCTCTATCTCTAACTCTAACTCTATCCTGTGTATCCATTCCGGTTCCAGAGTGGTTCCATTCCGGTTCCACAGTATCCATGGGGGTTTCAGCTTCCGGTACCGGGTCAGCATTATTATCGCCCGTATGTTCGTCTGACTTCTGATAAACAGATTTTTCGTCACAGCGGACAAGCTCCTTTTCACTGCAGACAGAGGGCTTATATCTGTCGGGCTTAATATAGTTGTTTACCTTCCAGTGACGGATGAGCACAACGCCGCTTTCAAAGTCGATTATGTAGCCTTCTGCGGCAAGCTCCTCCATATTTTCATTACTTGCGCCGCACATACGCATAACAGCCTTTGGCTTCAGAATAAACCCGTCGTCGTCCGCGTTCATAGACAGGTGAAAATACAATACCTGGGCTGCGGGATTCATATCCATAAATCTGTCGGAATCGATAACGCTTTTTGAAAACATTCTTCTTTCTGCCAATTTTATCACTCCTTTGAGTATTATGAGCATTATAAAAATACCTTTCATAATACCCCCGAAACAGAGAAAAAGTTGACCTCAAAAGGTCAACTAACGGCATATTGTTTACAGAATGTTTACAAATAAAAAGCAGCGTAACGCAGGCTCTGCGCTGCCGGGGAAATTTGTTGATATTGGAGTGGTTTTGTGGTAATATATGAAGTGACCGTTTTCTGACGGCCGGAAAGAAGAGATCTGACTTGGTAAAGTTGCGAATTGGCTTTTCAACAACACATATGATAATGCTCAGCTTTTTTGTCGCGGTTATCATCGGGAGTATATTGCTTTCCCTGCCGATAAGTACCGCCGACGGAAAGGGCGTGCCGCTTATCGACGCCGTTTTTACGGCAACAACTGCAATCTGCGTAACGGGACTTGTTACGGTGCCGACTGTGTCAACATGGAGCATTTTCGGACAGATCGTCCTGCTGCTGCTGATACAGATCGGCGGACTGGGTATCATAACAATAATGTCCGGTATACTGATAAGCTTCAATAAGAAATTCGGCATAAGGGACAGAATGCTTATTCAGGATGCGTTTAACCTGAATTCTATGTCCGGACTGATACGCTTCCTTAAAAAGGTCTTTATCGGAACCTTTGTCGTTGAGGGGGCAGGGGCGCTGCTGTATATGACGGTGTTTGTGCCTCAGTTCGGCGTCAGGGGAATATGGATATCCGTTTTCAATTCTGTTTCTGCATTCTGCAACGCCGGAATAGATATCATCTCCGAAAACAGCCTTTGCGATTATTCGCGCAATGTAGTGGTGAACGCCGTTACAAGCGCACTCGTTATTCTCGGCGGACTCGGATATATCGTCTGGTGGGATGTTATAAAGGCTCTGGGCAGACTGAAATCAAGGGGGCTCAGATGCTTTTCCGAGCTGACGCTGCACAGCAAGCTCGTGCTGAGTATAACCTTCGCTTTGCTGCTTGCAGGTACTGCCGCGTTTTTCATCTTTGAATACAATAACCCCCTGACAATACGGGATTATTCACTTCCGGAAAAGCTGCAGGCTTCGTTTTTTCAGTCCGTTACAACAAGGACCGCAGGCTTTGCAACGATTCCGCAAAAGGATATTACAAACGCTTCGGCGGTGTTTTCGCTTCTGCTGATGTTCATCGGCGGTTCGCCCGTCGGTACTGCCGGAGGAGTCAAGACCGTTACTATCGCAGTGGTGGTGTTTTCTGCACTTGCGGCTATCAGGAATAAGGACGGCGTTTCGCTTTTCCACAGGTCTATCCCGAAGCCTGCAATCAGCAAGGCGGCTGCTGTAGTGTGCACATCGTTTATGATAATGTTCCTGTCCACCGTGCTGCTGTCGGCTGTGACAGATGCAAGCGTTATCGATATAGCCTATGAAACGGTCAGCGCAACGGCAACTGTGGGACTGACAAGGGACCTTACACCGACGCTGAATATAGCCGGAAAGATAATAATAATTGTCACCATGTACCTCGGAAGAGTCGGGCCTATATCGCTGCTTGTGGCATTCAAGACCAAAAAGGACAGCATGAATATAATAAAGGACCCCACAGAGGATATCAGCATCGGATAAAACAGAAAGGAAAATTATTATGAGCAAAAATAGTACATATGCAGTTTTCGGACTCGGAAGATACGGCCTTGCAGTTGCAGAGGAGCTTGTCGCTAACGGCGCCGAGGTCCTTGCGGTGGATATTGATGAGGAAGCGGTGGACGAAGCCGTAACAAAGATACCCTTCTGCAAATGTGCGGATGTAACCGACCCGGAGGTGATAAAGCAGCTCGGCATTTCAAACGTCGATGTTGTCATAATATCAATGGCGAACCATCTTGAATCCAGCGTAATGGCGACCATGCTCTGCAAGGAAGCAGGAGTAAAGACCGTTATCACGAAATGTGCAAGCAGCATGAACTGCAGGATACTCAGCAAGATGGGCGCTGACCGCGTTGTATTTCCGGAGAGCGAATCCGGCATACGTCTTGCGAAAAATCTTCTCAGCTCGGGCTTTGTAGATATCCTCGACATTTCAAACGAGGTTTCCATGGTTGAAATGGAGGTCAGACATGAATGGGTGGGCAAGAGCCTTATGGAGCTTAACCTCAGAAAGAAATATTCATTGAACGTTGTTGCAATAATATGTAACGACGATGTGACGATAAATATTGACCCGGAAAAGCCGCTTGAAAAATCCATGCGGCTGATAGTAATCGGCTCGACAACAAAGCTTAAGAGGATGTAAGACTATGCCAGAAAAAAGACAAAGGCTCGATTTTATCGACATTGCAAGGGGCATTGCCATAATCTGCATTGTTATAGGCCATGTGAAATGCAACAGCATAAACAGGGTCGTTTTTCCGTTTAATGTTCCGCTGTTTTTCCTGATAAGCGGATATTTTACCTCTGCAAAGACTGACATGCGCACCTTTGTGAAAAGAAAGGCTCAGACGCTTCTCGTTCCGTACTACGTGACATGCCTTGTGATTATCCTGATAGGCACGGCTGAGGGCTTTATCCTCGGCGGAGCAGGCGGAGCGCTTAAAGAGCTTGTTGACTGGATATACGGTACGCTGTACGGCTCGGGCTTCGGCTTTGACAAGCCGTTTTACATTAAAAGCATCGGGGCTATATGGTTTTTGTGGGGCTCATTCTGGGGCAGCGTGCTGCTGAAGCTTTCGCTGAAGATGAAAGAAGAGGTTCGGCTGCTGTTTATAGCCATACTGTTTATTTTCGCGGTAATGACAAAGCAGCTTGTATGGCTTCCGCTCAGTCTGCAGCCCGGCTGCTGTGCGGTATTTTATATGTATGTGGGCTACTCCTTCAAGGAGCTGCAGCCAAGGCTCGGCGGAGTGCGAAAGGAATACAAAAGCGCAGTTTTGCTGTTTTCGCTTGCGGTATACCTGTTCTTCATCAAGGATTATACCGGCTTTGAGCTTGTGCACCTCAGCCTCGGCAGGGGAATAGTGGATATCTTCGGTTCGCTGTGCGCGTGTGTTGTGGTTTTCTGGATATCCAAAAAAATCAGCCCGCAGCGCTTTTTGGGCAAATGCCTTTCGTACCTCGGAAAGTACAGTCTGTTTGTTTTATGCTTCCACATTATAGAGCTGAATCTTTTCCCGTGGTGGAAGATTGCCGCGTGGCTTTGCGGCAAGGGAATGCCGGAATTCATGACGATACCGTTCCTGATAGTCGGTAAGCTGACAATGGATATCACAGCGGCAGTCATTGCATCCAAGATAAAGCCCGTAAGGCGGCTTTTCGGAATGAAGGAATGAAGCTCGCCGGCAGCTTGCCGTTTATATGTAAAAAATAAAATGTTGCTCTTGATTATATTGGTGGATTGTGCTATAATGTAAAAAGCATATAACTAAAATTGTCGGTGTGCGTAAAACACCGAGGAAAACGGGAGTGTGATAACAGTGAATATAACAACTGGAAAAAAATTTCTTAGCGTATCGCTGAGCGCTGCTCTTGCTGTTTCTGCATTTGCCGGAATGGCCGGACTGGCGTCAACCGGTACCAAGGTATCTGCTGCACAGGCTGATTATCAGCTTGCAGACACAATTCAGGAGGGTACTATTCTCCACTGCTTCGACTGGAAGTATACCGATATCAAGGCAGAGCTTCCTAATATCGCAAAGGCAGGCTTTACATCGGTTCAGACCTCACCTGCTCAGGGCGGTCCTAATTCCGGCGTATGGTACTGGCTCTATCAGCCGCTTGGATTCGAAGTAAAGACAAGTGATCTGGGTACTAAGGAAGAACTCAAGGACCTCTGCGATGCTGCTGAAGAATATGGCATCAAGGTTGTTGTCGATGTTGTTGCCAACCATCTCGCAGGCAATAACAGAGATCAGCTCCAGAAGCCCTTCGATGAGGATGCTTACTGGCATAATACCGGCAAGACCGTAAACGATACCAGCCGTGTTGCCGTTACAACCTATAATCTCGGCAATTACGGTGATATCAAATCAGAGGATGAAAAGGTAATCCAGGCTGCTACAGATTATGTTGATGAGCTTGCTTCTCTGGGTGTTGACGGTATCCGTTGGGATGCTGCAAAGCATATTGCTCTTCCGAGCGAAGAATGCGGTTTCTGGTCTTCTGTAACAGATAACGATCTCTATCATTACGGCGAGATTCTTGGCTCACCTGTAAACGCAGATAATAAGAACGACCTTATGAAAGAGTATACGGATTATATGTCCGTAACGGATAATACATACGGCAATACTCTTATGTCATCCTTCAAGAGCGGCAACGCTCCTACAATAGAAGGCAACTGGACAGACAAAGGCATCAGCTCCGATAAGCTTGTATACTGGGGCGAAAGCCACGATACTTATGCAAACAAGAAGGATTCTGAATCCAACGGCGTTGACCAGAATGTCATCGACAGAGCATATGCAGTAGCTGCAGCCCGTGTGGGTTCATCCGCACTGTATTTGTCACGTCCGAAGGTTTCCGTACCGGACCAGATGATGGCAGGCGATAAGGGCAGCATGCACTTCACCTCACCCGAAATTGCAGCAGTCAACCATTTCCATAACGCTGCAAGCGGTGTTGCTGACGCATACGGCACAACCGACAATGTTGCAGTTGTTACCCGTGACGGCATCGGCGCTGTTCTGGTACTCGGCAGCGGCTCAGATAAGGAAGTAGAAGTTGATAATGTTGAAGGATATGTTCCCGCAGGCACATATATCGACGAAGTTTCCGGCAACACCTTTACAGTAACAGATTCAAAGATCTCAGGTAAGATCGGTTCAAGCGGTATCGCTGTAGTATATAATTCCTCTTTCACATTCAGAGTAGAGGCTTCTCCTGAAACAGACACAAGCTTTGACGATACTCTCAAGGTAACACTCAGAGCTTTCGGCACAACAGAGTCATACTACACGGTCGGCAAGGATAACGGTGTTTACAGCTATAAGGACGGCGACGTTATCACAATCGGTGCAGACGTTGAAGGCGGCACAGACGTTTATCTTACACTCAAGGGCCACAACGAGGCAGGCGAGACCGTAGAAGCTACATACGTTTACACAAAGAACAAGAAGAAGGATCTTCCCAAGCTCACAAAGGGCGGCGTTATCTTTGATAATGACACCAAGAACTGGGATAAGGTATACGTATACATCTATGATGAGCGTTCAACATCCGGTGCAGTTTTTGAGAATGCAGGATGGCCCGGCGTAGAAATGACAAAGGGCGAAGATAACCTCTACACATATGAATTCCCGGATAAATTTACGGAGAGCAAAACCAGTGCTGAGAAGAACAACCGTACAGCTACTCAGGCAAACCTTGAGGACTGCAAGAACATCATGATCATCTTCAACAACGGCGCAGGCAGCCAGCTTCCCGCAAAGGACGGTTACACGAATGATTATGATAAGGTAGGCTATTACAACGGCGGTGAGACGCTTGAGGTTGTTCAGACCTTTGAAACCAGCGAAGGCGGCAACAGCGGCAACGAAGGCGGCAACAGCGGCAATGAAGGCGGCAACAGCGGCAACAGCGGCAACGAAGGCGGCAACACCACAGGAAATACTGACAACAACAATAATGCAGGCGGCAACACCACAGGCAACACAGGAAATAACGGCGGCACATTTGCAACATCAGATGTTACACCGGTTGCTCTGGTAGCAGCATTTGCAGCAATTTCTGCAGGCATTATAGCTGTTACAGCAAGAAAGAAGCATGACGAGGACTGATTATATCTGATCCCGTAATGTAAAATCAGAGAATAACTGCGAAGAACGGAGCGGACTTTGTTCTTCGCAGTTTTGTTTTTTTAGATTGTGCTTGACTATTGCTTTTGCGTATATTATAATATAGATTGGTCAGCTTTATTGATGGCGGCTTTGCCGCACGGGACGGGAAACCGTTGGGCGCCTTAAAGCAGACTGCGGTGTCATACCGCAAAAATCGCGGCTGCATGCCGTATAAAAACGGAGGAAAATAAAATGTCACTTAAATCATCCAACAAGGTAGAAACAAACCGCTATGAGCTTGTTATCGAAATCGACGGCGATACCTTTATGAAGGCTGTTGACGCTGTTTATAAGAGACAGGCTAAGAACATCTCTCTGCCGGGCTTCCGTAAGGGTAAGGCTCCGAGAAGACTTATCGAAAAGACCTACGGCGAAGGCGTTTTCTATGAAGATGCTATCAAGGATCTCTATCCCGCAGCTATCGTAGACGCTGCTGAGGAGGCTGGCCTCGCTCTCGTAAGAGATCAGATCGACCTCGACGTTGAAAAGGCAGAAAAGGACGGCCTGGTATTCAAGGCTGTTGTAACTGTAGAGCCGGAAACAGATATCAAGGACTATAAGGGTATCGAATATACCGCTACATCTCTTGAAATCACCGATGAGGATATCGATGAGGAAATCAAGAAGGTTCAGAAGAGAAACAGCCGCCTCGTAAGCGCTGAGGATAAGGCTGCTGAAAACGACGACGTTGCTGTTATCGACTTCAAGGGTATGCTCGACGGCGAGCCCTTCGACGGCGGCACAGCAGAAAACTATAACCTCACACTCGGCTCAGGCTCCTTCATCCCCGGCTTCGAGGATCAGGTAGTAGGCCATAAGGCTGGCGAGGAATTCACAATCGACGTTACCTTCCCCGAGGATTATCAGGCTGACGAGCTTGCAGGCAAGGCTGTTCAGTTCGAGATCAAGCTCCACGAGGTAAAGACACGCGAGCTGCCGGAGCTTAACGATGAATTTGTTCAGGATGTCAGCGAATTCAACACAGTTGACGAGTATAAGGCTGACCTTAAGACAAAGCTTGAGGAAACACGCAAGAAGGAAGCTGACACAAACAAGGAAAGCCAGATTGCTGAAAAGCTGATGGAGCTTCTTGAGGCAGATATCCCGGAGGCTATGTATGAGAATCAGCTGGATACTCTCGTAGACGAATTCTCCATGAACCTGCGCGCACAGGGTCTTGATATGAACACCTACATGCAGTACACAGGCCTTACCGAGGAAAAACTGCGCGACACATACCGCGACAGAGCAGAATCTCAGGTTAAGGTAAGACTTGCACTCAGAAAGATCGCTGAGCTTGAGGGTCTTAAGGCAAGCGAAGAGGAAATCGAGGCTAAGTATAACGAGCTTGCTGAAACCTACAAGGTAGACGTTTCAAGAGTAAAGGCAGCATTTGCTCCCAAGGATATCGCAGGCGATATCGAGGCTGAAAGAGCAATGAACTTCGTTAAGGAAAATGCTGTTGAAAAGGCAGCAGAGTGATCCCATTTGCGACACATAATACAGTCGTTACATCTATATAAATTGAAACGGAGGTAAACAATATGGCAACGATACCTTATGTCATTGAACAAACCAACCGCGGTGAGCGTTCGTATGATATCTATTCACGTCTTCTCAACGACAGAATTATCATGCTCACAGAGGAAGTCAATAATGTAACAGCAAGCCTTGTCGTATCCCAGCTTCTCTATCTTGAGGGTCAGGACGCAAGCAAGGATATCAGTCTGTATATCAACAGCCCCGGCGGTTCCGTAACTGACGGTATGGCTATTTTCGATACGATGCAGTATATCAAATGCGACGTTTCGACCATCTGCATGGGTATGGCAGCCTCGATGGGGGCTTTCCTGCTTGCAGCAGGCACAAAGGGCAAGCGTTATGCTCTGCCGAACAGCGTTATCATGATCCATCAGCCTCTCGGCGGTGCAAAGGGTCAGGCAACCGATATCATGATCCATGCAAACCATATCATACAGACAAAGAAAAGCCTTAATACGATCCTTGCTGAAAGAACAGGTCAGCCTTATGAGATTATTGAAAAGGATACCGACCGTGACAACTTCATGACAGCACAGCAGGCTATGGAATACGGTCTGATCGATAAAGTCATTACAGAGCGATAAGGAGCTGCATAAATGGCCAACAAGGACGATACCAAAAGGACTATTACCTGCTCCTTCTGCGGAAAGCCGCAGGAGGAGGTAGGCAGGATCATTCAGGGCGCAGGAGCGTTTATCTGCGACGAATGTGTCATGCTGTGCAATTCTATACTCAGGAATAACGGCGGTCTCGACGACGACCTTATCGACGAGGCATTCTTCAAAAGCGTGTCCGAGCTTCCGAAGCCGATGGATATCAAGGCTCACCTGGACGAATACGTTATCGGTCAGGACGACGCAAAGATCTCGCTTGCCGTTTCCGTGTACAACCACTATAAGAGGATCAATTACCACGAAGAGGGCGACGTTGCACTGAATAAGAGCAATATCCTTCTTCTCGGACCCTCGGGTGTCGGAAAGACGCTTCTTGCCCAGACGCTTGCAAGGATACTCGACGTGCCCTTCGCTATTGCGGACGCAACGACCCTGACGGAAGCAGGCTATGTCGGTGAGGACGTGGAAAACATCCTTCTGCGCCTTATTCAGGCAGCCGATTTCGATATTGCAAGGGCGGAGCGCGGCATTATCTATGTTGACGAGATCGACAAGATCGCCCGTAAATCCGAAAATCCGTCCATTACCCGTGACGTCAGCGGCGAGGGCGTTCAGCAGGCACTGCTGAAGATACTGGAGGGTACTGTGTCAAACGTACCTCCCGGAGGCGGCAGAAAGCATCCGCAGGCCGAATTCATTCAGATCAATACGGAGAATATTCTCTTTATCTGCGGCGGTGCGTTCGACGGACTGGAAAAGACCGTGGAGCGCCGTCAGGGCAGCTCGACCTTCGGCTTCAATGCCGAGCTTAAAACTAAGGTTGAGCTTGACACCACAAGCTGGATGCACGAGGTTATTCCGCAGGATCTTGTAAAATTCGGACTTATTCCGGAGCTTGTCGGCAGACTGCCGGTAATTACTGCTCTTGACGGTCTGGACGAGGCTGCGCTTGTGCGGATTCTCAGGGAACCCAAGGATTCGCTTATAAAGCAGTATCAGAAGCTCTTTGCACTCGACGGTGTTGAGCTGATATTCGAAGACGAAGCCCTGACCGAGATCGCGAAAAAGGCTATCGAGCGCCACACCGGTGCAAGAGGTCTGCGTTCAATAATGGAGGAGCTTCTCAAGAGCCTTATGTATGAGGCTCCGAGCGACGAAACCATCAGCAAGATCACTATTACAGCCGAGGCAGTAAGAGGCGATGGTGAGCCTGTAGTTGAAAGAAAACGCAAGGTTCGCCGCAAGGCTGAAAATGCTGTCGAAAAGAAGCACCAGAAAAAAACAACTGCATAAACTGCTGCCGGGTGCGCCAAAGGATAGTTGACAGCGCCGGTTTTGTGCAGGGATGCAATTAATAAACTTTCTGTCTGCCGCGGGGCAGAGGATAAAAAAGTCGGTGAACAAAAATTCATCGGCTTTTTGAATTTCAAAAGGTCTGAAACATTTTTCGGAGGAATTATGAAATATACAACTTTATTGCTTGATGCGGATGATACCATGTTCGATTTTCAGGTGTGTGAATATAATGCCCTGAAAAATACAATCGAGGGCGAGGGCAGGATCTTTACCCAGGAGCTGTTCGAAACCTACGACAGAATAAACAGCGCCCTCTGGAGAAAGCTCGAGCTGGGTCAGGTAACGCGCAGCAGGATGCGTATACAGCGATTCGGCGACCTTATAGAATGCTGCCTTGACGGTCAGGGTGATGCGGAAAAATATGCCGACAGGTATATACATGAGCTGTCATTGCAAGCAGCACTGCTTCCCGGGACTCTTGATGCCGTGAAAGACCTTTCAAAGCTATTCGACCTGTATGTCATAACAAACGGACTGACAGACGTGCAGAAGGGCCGCTTTGCACGATCTCCCGTTACACAGTATATGAAGGATATCTTCATCTCCGACGAGCTTGACGCACAGAAGCCGGATAAAATATTTTTCGACAGAGTGCTGACGGAAATACGCGAAAAGGATCCGGACAGGGTCCTTGTTGTGGGTGACAGCCTGACCTCAGATATGCAGGGCGGACGCAATGCAGGGCTTTCTACTTGCCTTTTTGACCCGAAGGGAAAAATATCCATGCCGCACCCTCTTTGTGACTTCAGGATAAAAAGCCTGACTGAGCTTTCCGCATTTGCATAAGTAAGAACAATGTGAAAAAATCTGATGTTATATCTGTTTTCAGCTTGAAATCTTAGGAAATATATAGTATAATATCAGAAAGTCTGATTTTGTGTTTTTAGACAGAATTAAAATATAAAGGAGAATGATTATGAAAAAAGCGTTTACAGTCATCGTTGTTTTGCTTATCTTTGCAATTGTCGGTGTTGCAGTTGCAGGTATTGTCGTTGATGAAATGACATCAAAGGATCTGCAGGCAAAGCTCAATTCAATTGCCGCTCCTGCAAATTCTTCTGTTGCTGATTCCGTATCAAAAACCGGAAAGATCCACCACACCGGCGCGCTTGAGTACTACGGCGCTATCCTTGTTCAGAGCCAGCAGAACCTTGGCCAGCTCAGAAGCTACTACAATGCAAATAAGCCTGCTGAACTGAATAACATCTACGTTTGTGCACTTGCTGATTACTCAAGTGATCCTAACCTCGGAGATTCATTCCCGCCTGAGCTTCGCTTCAGTCATCATGATGCCGCTCCGCAGAATTACTACATAGTCTATACATGGGGTGAAGGTCAGATGCCGTTCCCGATGTTTGACTACCGTTCATATGTCGGATGATATTTTCAGAATATCCCGATCTCAGTATCGGGATATTTTTTTTTATATATTGCATTATTTCTCAGAATGGAATATACTGTAGTTATGATAATAATGTCTGCAGGGAATTGTATTCCTTTTGAATAACAGGGTCATTACTTTTCGGAGGTCATCTATGTACAAGAATTATATTTTCGATCTTTACGGCACGCTTGTTGATATCAACACGAACGAATGGAAACGTTCTCTTTGGAAAAATATGGCGCTCATATA
Organism: uncultured Eubacteriales bacterium; assembly: GCA_900315875.1. Lineage (GTDB taxonomy): Bacteria > Bacillota > Clostridia > Oscillospirales > Acutalibacteraceae > UBA1213. The sequence continues at coordinate 35,915 of ONAX01000020.1, forward strand.
TTCCATGAGCGGCGCACCCTATACCGGAAGTCAGCTTAACAAGGCTTACGACAGGATGCTGCATGAGGAAATTGACGCTGTTCCCAAGGATAAGTATAAAACCAACCCCGAACCGCTGATCGAAAATATCTTTGCAAGACTTTATACCGAAAAGGGAGTGCCCTGCGACTATGAAATGGCTGCCTATACGGGACGTGTTTTCCGCAGCCTTTCCATTAAGTATATCCGCCTGTATGACGGTGTTTTTGAGCTTTTCCAGGCTATCAGGGATCACGGCGGAAAGATATATCTCCTCTCCAATGCACAGCGTATTTTTACCGAGCCGGAAATCCGCATGCTCGGCATATGGGACTGCTTCGACGATATCCTTATTTCATCCGATGAGGGCTGTGCAAAGCCGGATATCATGTTCTACAGATGCATTCTTGAAAGACACGGACTTGACCCGAAGGAATCTATCATGATCGGCAACGATTACATAACCGATATCCGCGGTTCGTATGAAGCCGGAATAGATTCGCTGTATCTTCACACAAACATTTCCCCGGAGATTAAGGGAGAGCTGCTTGCAAAGTACAAGATAATGAGCGGCAGCCTTTTTGAGGCAAAGGAAGCTCTTTTCGGAAAATAAGTCATAATTACAGATGAATACATATAAAATGTAGGAAGCACACACTGTGCTTCCTTATTTTTTTTCCGGGGTGATGTCTGTTTGATAATTAAGCTGAAAAGACGATACTTGTTTTTGTCCGCAGCTTCACTGGTGCTTGCGGTGTGCCTCAGCGTTTTTCTGCTGTACCCGTCAAGCCCTGCGGCGGCTCAGGAGGGAATAGTTGTTCCTGTGATAATGTATCACGGCTTTTCTGAAAAGGAAAGCAGGATAAACCGCTATGTGATTCATCCCGCTCGTCTTGAGGAGGATATCCTGGCTATTAAGCGCATGGGCTGCACTGCTGTAACGGCAGATGAGCTGTGCAGGCATTTTTCCGAAGGGTACGAGCTGCCGGAAAAGCCGGTAATACTCAGCTTTGACGACGGGGCGCTGAGTAACTATGAATATGCCTTTCCATTGCTTCAGAAATACGGGGTAAAGGCGGTAATTGCGCCTATCGGGAAGGCATGCGAGCTTGCCGCCGGGGAAAAATACAAAAGCGTGGAATGGTCACAGTGCACATGGGAGCAGCTTGCGGAAATGGAAAAAAGCGGACTTGCGGAGCTGGCGTACCATACCTATGACCTGCATTCGGCAACTGGAGATACTATAGGAGCGCAGGCAAAAAATGGAGAGGACGGCGCGCAGTATGCGTCAAGGCTTGGTGAGGATGTTGAAAAGTTTGACGCGCTTATGAAAAAATACACGGGAAAAAGCGCAGGGACATTCGTCTATCCCTTTGGCGCGACAAGGGGCGGCAGCGAGGAGCTTTTACGGAGTCTCGGATTTTCCTGTGCATTCGACTGCGAGGAAAAGGTGAACGTTCTGCAAACAGAGCACGACCTTTTTTGTCTGCACAGATTCCTGCGGCCGGACGATATGTCAGCGGAGGAGTTTTTTGCAAAGCTCGGGCTTTCATAAAGCTACTTTCTCAAGTAATAATTCGGGGCGCGGCGCCGTATATATGGGTATAAAGTTAAAAAGGAGTGGATCAGTGATGGAGTATTCTCTTCTCAAGGAGAGCTGCAGCGTATACCGCACGCTTTGTGACAGCGTCAGCGAGCAGCCCGTGGATATCGATATCAGTCTGCCCGATTATTGCCCGGATATTGAGCGCATACTGAAATGCAGGCTTTGTCCTGCGGTGTCGTCTACAGCAGTGGTAGGTGAAAGACTGGATGTGGACGGCGCGTCCGTTGTCAGCGTGTGGTATCTCGATTCGAGAAAGCAGTCCATAAGACTGTGCGAGCATACAGTGCCGTTTTCCTGCTCTTTTGAGCTGAAGGAAGCTGCAGCAGACGCAGTGCCCTCCGTAAGGATAAAGACGGACTATATAAACTGCCGCGCCGTAAGCCCCAGAAAGCTCGATATTCACGGTGCGTTTACGGTATCCGCTGCGGTTTATTCCTCCGGCAGCGAACAATACTGCACGGGAATCGACGCTCCGGATGTGCGCCAGCGCTGCAGGAGCATTGTCATCAGCACACTGCAGGGCTGCACGCGACAGCAGTTTTCCCTTACCGAGGTGCTTGATATAGGCAAGGGAAAGCCGGCGCCTGAGGCAATACTGAGGTCGGAGCTGTCCTTTACAAGAGGAGAATGCAGGGCAATAGAGGATAAGCTTATGCTCCGCGGAGAAGCTCAGCTGCGTGTGCTGTATGTTACGGATATCGAAACCGGGGCGCGGGACGCAATGAGCTTTTCTGTGCCTGTGAATCAGGTAATAGACGTTCAGGGGATAGACGAAAGCACAATAAACGACATCAGCGTTGAGATAATGAGCTGCGACGTCGGGCTGCGCTCGGAATATGATGAAAACAGCACACTGCTGACCCTGGATGCAAGGCTGTGCGCCCTTGTCTTTGCCTATCGTGATATTGAGCTTGATGTCCTCGACGATGCATATTCCGTTGAACATGAGCTGGAGCTGACGAAAAGCAGCATACAGCTGCAGCGCTTTGTCGGCTGCGAGGATATTACCGTCAGCGTGCGCGATGAAATGAAAACCGGAGAGAACAATATCACCCGTGTGGTTGACCTATGGTGCGACAATGTAAGCTCCATCTCAAGCTGCTCCGGCGGAGTGCTGAATATCAGGGGAAAAATGAACCTTTGCCTTTTTGCCCTCGACAGCGACGGGGTTCCCTTCTGTGTTGACAAGGCGGCTGATTTTTCGGCAACTGTTGAATGTCCAGACGACGGCATGAATTACAATGCAAAAACAGAAATAAACGTTCCGTCGCCGTCATTCCGCATTACAGGAGATAACAGCATTGAAATAAAGGCGGATGTGCATATTTCGGCATCGATTTACGGCAGCGGCGCAATGCGCTGCGTTACCTCTGCAATAGCCGACGAAAGGCAGCGTGAAAGAGACAATGCGGCAGCGCTGACTATCTACTACGCCGACGAAGGCGAAAGCCTGTGGGAGATAGCAAGACGGTACTGCACCAGCGTGGATGCGATCCGTGAAGAAAACGCTCTGTCCTGCGATACGGCAGAGGGCGGCATGCTGCTTATACCGATGTGAGGGGGGATATGATGGAGGACAGAAACATCTACAGGGATATAGCGGAGCGAACGGGCGGCGACATATACCTTGGCATTGTGGGACCGGTCAGAACCGGCAAATCTACGTTTATCAAAAGGTTCATGGACACCCTCGTGATCCCTAATATCGAAAATGAGGCGCGCAGGGAGCGTGCAACGGACGAGCTTCCGCAGTCTGCTGCAGGCAGGACGATTATGACCACCGAGCCGAAATTCATTCCGGAGGATGCGGTTGAGATACATCTCGACGGTGCGGCAAGCCTCAGGGTGCGGATGATCGACTGCGTGGGCTATATTGTACCGAGCGCAATAGGCTATATCGAGGACGAAGCGCCGAGAATGGTCAAGACACCGTGGTTTGACGAAGCTGTTCCGTTCGACATGGCGGCGGAGCTTGGCACGAGAAAGGTAATTACCGAGCATTCGACGATAGGACTTGTTGTGACGACGGACGGCACGATCAGCGATATTCCCCGTGAGGAATATGAGGACGCCGAACAGAGAGTGGTAAGCGAGCTGCAGGAGGCAGGAAAGCCGTTTATTATCCTTCTGAACTGCGTTGAGCCTTCCTCGGAAAATGCACGCACGCTTGCAAGGGAGCTTACGGAAAAATACGGCGTTCCCGTTGAAGCCGTAAGCTGCATGGAGCTTGACGAAACGGAAATACGCCGCATTATAGGACGGGTTCTGTTTGAATTCCCGGTCAAAGAGGTAAAAGTAGATATGCCGCGGTGGGTGGCGTCGCTGCCGTCTGAGCACTGGCTGCGTTCGGCTGTGGTATCGTCAATACGAAGCTGCGCCGGAAACGTGCGCAGAATACGAGAAGTCAGCGACATTGCTGACAGCCTTGCACAGTGCGAATATATTTCCATTGCGGAAACCAGCGCCGTTGACCTCGGAACAGGTAAGGCGAGGATTAAGGCACAGCTTGACCCGGGAATATTCTACAGGGTGCTGGAGGAAAAGACAGGAATCAGCGTCGCGGATGAGGGCGGACTGCTGAGTGAGATGACAAAGCTTTCGCAGATGCGCAGCAAATTTGAGCAGGTGCAGCAGGCATATGAGGATGTATGCGAAACCGGCTACGGCATAGTGATGCCGACGGCTCAGGAGCTGACCCTTGAGGAGCCGGAGATAATACGCCAGGGCGGCCGCTACGGAATAAGGCTGAGAGCAAATGCGCCGAGCGTGCATATGATGAAAACCACAATAAAAACCGAGATTACGCCTATTGTAGGCTCGGAGCAGCAAAGCGAGGAGCTGGTGGCGTACCTTCTTCGTGAATTTGAAGAGGATCCGTCGAAAATATGGGAATCGAATATTTTCGGAAAATCACTGCATGAGCTTGTAAATGAAGGGCTGCACAACAAGCTTTACCGTATGCCGTCCGATGCCCGCGGCAAGGTCAGGGAAACGATAGAGCGCATAATAAACGACGGCTGCAACGGTCTGATCTGCATCATACTGTGACGGCACGAAAAAGAGGACAAGTCCGCTCAGGGCCTTGTCCTCTGAATTATTTACTGAACCTTGGTTCCGCATTTGGGGCAGAATTTCGCGCCGGGTTTCAGTATCTGACCGCAGCTTGCGCAGGTGCTGGCTGCGGCTGCTTTAATATCGGTGCGCATTCCGCAGATGGGGCAATATTTTGCACCGGGCTTGCAGACAGAGCCGCAGCTTGAGCAGATATGGGGAGCGTCAGCGTTATCGGTCTTTTTGGCTGCAGTGATATCAGCCTTCATGCCGCAGATCGGGCAATATTTTGCGCCGGGCTTGAACACAGCGCCGCAGTGTGAGCATGTTGGAGATGAATCCTGTTGTACGACCGGTTCTGCTACGGGTTCCTGCACCGGATTGACCGGCTCGGCAGGCATTTCGGGTTCTGCCGGAGCGGATTCCTCAATCGGAGCAGTTTCCTCAACTGGTGCAACTTCCTCAATAGCAGCGACTTCCAGCTCAGTAGCCGCAAATTCTGTTACAGCCACGGGCTCAGCTTCCGGCTCGGTGACTTCAAGAGCAGGCTCAGCCGGAGCGGCTTCGGTCTTCATTCCGCAAACGGGGCAGAACTTCGCGCCGGGCTTATATGTAGCGCCGCATGATGCGCATGTGGGCAGCTCTTCGGCGGCGGTTTCGGTTGCTTCGGCTTCGGGAGCGGATTCCTCAATAGCAGCGACTTCCGGCTCAGTAGCCGCAAATTCTGTTACAGCCCCGGGCTCGGCTTCCGGCTCGGTGAATTCAAGAGCAGGCTCAGCCGGAGCGGCTTCGGTCTTCATGCCGCAAACGGGGCAGAATTTCGCACCGGGCTTATATGTTGCGCCGCAAGCTGCACATGTCGGCAGTTCCTCGGCGGCGGTTTCGGTTGCTTCGGCTTCGGGAGCGACTTCCTCGACTGGAGCGACTTCCAGCTCAGTAGCCGCAAATTCTGTTACAGCCTCGGGCTCT
>ONAX01000035.1 GCA_900315875.1 uncultured Eubacteriales bacterium
CACGATGGACACCCTTGCCATCAGCTAACACTTCCTACTGCCAAGCGTGTAGCGGACTTTCACCGCCAAGTTACTGCCCATTTCGGGCAAACCAAAGCAAAACGGGAACCCGCAATAATGCGGATTCCCGAATATCATTTTGTATCAACCTGATTTAGGAACGTTTTCTCAGGAATAAAGTCAGGATCTGCTGCTTTGCAGAACGGATTTTCTACTCCGATTTGCCGTTTTCATTATAGTAATTATAATCAGAAACATCAAGCTTTTCGTCTTTATTGAGATTTCCGTCGCTATTTTTGAACAGACCGCTGCCAACAGTATAGTTATGGTTCATGTTGCGCAGTGCTATAACAGCGAACACAATAAAGACAACAGCAAATACTATCCAGAACAGGATAGAACCGAAATTTGCGACAATCCAATCAAAAATCACCATTTAAACCACTCCTCTGGTGCAAATGCACCTTTCGTCAGTTCATATTCATAGGCATACCCGATGGATCAGCTTGTTGAAGAGCAGCTTTCGCCCTCTCTCTTGCAGCAGCCTGGGCGTCAACAGCCTGTGTAATATCCGGGATATCAACCGTTTTTTTCTGTACCTTGGGAGCAACAGCTCCTGTATCAAGCTCACCGTCTACAGCGATTTCCTTGAGAGACGCAGCAAGACTTGCCATGGACTGTATCTCCGACGGGATTATTATCTTGGTAGCTCTGCCGTCTGCAACCTTTGCAAAGGTTTCAAGGCTCTTGAGAGCGATTACCCTGTCGCTGGGGGATGCTTCATTCAACATGCGGAGAGAATCAGCATACGCCTTCTGTACTGCGAGGATAGCCTCAGCTTCACCCTGTGCTTCGCGGATCTTTGTTTCGCGGATAGCGTCTGCGCGAAGGATCGCAGCCTCCTTATGACCCTCTGCAACAAGGATCTGGCTGGTCTTTTCACCCTCTGCGTCAAGGATTCTTGCACGGCGCTCACGTTCTGCTTTCATCTGCTTTTCCATTGCAGCCTGGATCTCACGAGGCGGAAGGATGTTTTTCAGCTCAACACGCTTTACCTTGATGCCCCACGGATCTGTTGCGTCATCGAGAATTTCACGGATACGGGAGTTGATATTGTCTCTCGATGTGAGAGTATTATCAAGCTCCAGCTCACCGATAATATTTCTCAGTGTGGTTGCGCAAAGTGTTTCGATAGCGATAATCGGGCTTTCTACGCCGTAGGTGTAAAGCTTCGGGTCAGTAATCTGATAGTATACAACTGTATCTATCTTCATTGAAACGTTATCTCTTGTGATAACTGACTGCGGCTCGAAGTCAACAACCTGCTCTTTAAGCGATACCTTGCGTGCAACTCTGTCCATGAAGGGCACTTTTACATGTATACCGTTGCCCCATACAGTATAAAATGTACCGAAACGCTCAATTACATAAGCATTTGACTGGGGAACTATGTTGATGTTCTTTACAATTATCAGAAGAATAATAATTCCTACAACAATCATTGCAATAACAATGGGCCAATCCATAACTAAATACCTCTCTTTCAATTATACAGGCGTTACAATAAGCTTAACGCCTTCAATTCTTTCAACCCGAACGCTTGCTCCGACCTCGGGAAGCGATTCGTCCGACATTTTTGCCGACCATTCATCCCCTGCAAGATGAACTCTGAACACTCCGTCTGCAGCATCCACGATCTTTGTGACCGTTCCGGTCTTTCCGATATTCATATCGGCATTAGTCGGGGTGTTTTTGATATTCTTCGTAAGCTTTCGCACCAGGGGACGTGTCAGCGCGAGCAGGATGAATGTCACTGCAAAAAAGACGACGATCTGAATGTACAGCTCCGCACCGCAAAGATACGCTATAAGCGCTCCCAGTCCGCCGCAGGCTGCCCAGATCGATATAAGCTGCAGAGACGTTGCCACTTCAGCAGCAATTGCAATAACGATCACCGCAAGCCAGATTGCCAACATACTGATGCACCTCCTGTCAGCGATATTTATCGCTTGACATAATTTTAACATAGTCTGTTTTAAAAATCAATATTTCCGGTACCTGCCGCACCGATTTTACAATTCCGAAATAATTTCGAAATCATTCGTACAAATATTATTTTTTTCTCTTTTTGCCGCTGTTTTTTGAGTTATTTTTCCGGCTCTGAGACTGTGCCTTCTGCATACTGTCATATTTTTCAAATGAAATGCCGTATTTCTTTTCCGCCTCGGTAAGCGGGCGTGACGGTTTTTTCTCTGCGGCAGCCTTTGCGCGCTTTGCCGCAGGATCGCTGAGGTTTCTCGGGCGGATAAGGCATTTCTTATCGTAGCCTATAAGATCAGTTCTGTGTGCAAGCTCCAGAGCTTCATGCACAAGCTCGTAGTTTTTCGGATTCTTGTACTGTATGAGTGCCCTCTGCATTGCCTTTGCATGTGGATTATGCTCGACAAAAACCGGCTCCATCGTTCTGGGGTCAACTCCTGTATAATACATGCAGGTTGAGATGGTTGACGGGGTCGGATAGAAATCCTGAACCTGTTCGGGGCTGAGGTGATGATCCCTCAGATATTCAGCAAGGGCAATTGCCTCTTTGAGCGTTGAACCCGGATGCGAGGACATCAGGTACGGCACAAGGTACTGAGGCTTGCCAAGCTTTTTATTGATAGCTGCATATTTTTTGCAGAATGCATTATACACACTGTTTTCCGGTTTACCGAGCTTTTTGAGAACGGTATCGGAAATATGCTCCGGAGCGACCTTTAGTTGTCCGCTGACATGGTGCTCACACATTTCGCGGAAGAAGGTATCGTCCGGATCTGCCATAACATAGTCAAAGCGTATGCCGGAGCGTATGAAAACCTTTTTTACACCATCCAGACTTCTGAGCTTTCGCAACAGAGAAAGATAGTCGCTGTGATCCACCTTAAGATTCTTACACGGCTCAGGAAACAGGCACTGCCGGTTAGTACAGACACCCTTTGTAAGCTGTTTGTCGCATGCCGGGCGGCGGAAATTTGCAGTAGGTCCGCCGACATCATGAATATAACCCTTGAAGTCGGGGTCTTTTATTATTATTTTCGCTTCCTCTATAATTGATTCATGGCTTCTGACCTGAATAATCCTGCCCTGATGGAAGGTAAGCGCACAGAAGCTGCAGCCGCCGAAGCATCCACGGTTACTGATAAGGCTGAATTTAACCTCTTTTATAGCGTCAACCCCACCGAGAGCCTCATATGACGGGTGATAGTTTCTCATATACGGCAGAGCATAGACCCTGTCCATTTCCTCCATTGTCAGCGGAGGCGACATAGGATTCTGCACGACAAATATCCCGTCGTCATACGGTTCAACAAGGCATTTACCCGAAAAAGCGTCCGTATTGCAGTACTGGGTATAAAAGCTTTTAGCGTAGTTCAGCTTATCGCTGCACAGCTCACGGTAGGACGGCAGCATTATATGCTCTCCGATACTTCCGGGGTCAGTGGATTTGAAGACAGTACCCTCGATATAAGTTATTTCCGACACCGGAATACCGGCAGCCAGTGCATCGGCAATTTCGACTATAGAGCGCTCACCCATTCCATATGACAGAATATCCGCTCCGCTGTCCAGAAGTACCGAACGCCTGAGCTTGTCATCCCAGTAGTCATAGTGAGCCATCCGGCGCAGGCTTGCTTCTATTCCGCCAATAATAACGGGTTTTGTACGGTAGGTCATACGGATAAGATTTCCGTACACTATTACGGCATGGTCAGGGCGCTTGCCCATTTCTCCGCCGGGAGTAAAGTAATCTCTCGATCGGCGCTTTTTGGATACGGAATAATGATTTACCATTGAATCCATATTTCCGGAGGAAACAAGAAATCCCAGACGCGGCTCGCCGAGGATGTTGATACTGTCCTTATCATGCCAGTCAGGCTGAGAGATTATTCCCACGCGGTAGCCATCCGCTTCGAGCACTCTGCTTATTATTGCAGGACCGAAGGAGGGATGATCCACATAGGCATCCCCTATAACATAAACAAAATCGCACTGATCCCAGCCGCGGGCGTTCATATCCTCGCGGCAGACCGGTAAATAATCCTTCACTTCTATCACTCCGAACCGTCAGGAAAGAAGCTCTTCTTCCCACTGTTTTTCACGAAATCCGACAAGAACTCTTGCTCCGTCAATTATCAGCGGACGCTTGACGAGCATACCGTCGCTTGCGAGCAGGGTGAGCATTTCTTCCCTGGACATCTGCGGAAGTTTGTCCTTCAGCTCCATTGAGCGGTACAGCATTCCGCTGGTATTGAAAAATTTTTTCAGCTCGATGTCGCTTTCTCTCTGCCATCTGTCAAGCTCCTCAAAGCTCGGATTATCTTCCTTGATATGTCTGTCGGTATATTCTACTTCGTGGTCATCAAGCCACTTTTTTGCCTTTTTGCATGTCGTACATTTAGGATATTCGATAAATAACATTATGATACCTCCCGGGTAGATTTTTATTGTTTATGCAATGACGCCGCCTTATGATCTCCGGCTGCGGCAATGCATGCGCATATTACCTTTTCTGCGCCGCCGTCTTCCAGAATCCGGCAGCACTCTGATATTGTCATACCGGACGTTACTATATCGTCGATCAGAAGAATTGTTTTCCCACGGATGGCCTCTTTTTCCTTAAGAAAAAACCGAAGGTCATGGTTTGCAAGCCGCTGCTCCATAGTCAGCTCATGCTGAATCCTGGCGCCGTTTTTCCTGTCAAGCAGACGTATGTACGGCAGCGAAAGCTCTCTTGCTGCAACCTTTGCGAGAAGCTCCGACTGGTTATATCCCCTGATTGCGAGTCTGTCCCGGCTCATCGGAACGCTTGTTATTATTTCCGGTCTGAACTCTGTAACAAGCTCCGAGCATGCCGCAGTAAGAACCTTTCCGAGACTTTCGCAGTTGAACTTTATTCCCTTGAATTTCATATCCAGCACAGCCTGTCTGAAGGGATCCTCGTAAATAAACGCAGCGGCACAGAGATTTCCGCTCAGAACTGTAAAGAGCATAGGCTGAGGATAGAGCTGCGACCGGCAGCTGTCACATTCAGTTTCGGGATAGCTTAAAAGCTCGCCGCAGTAGGGACATCTGTTCGGAAAAAATATTGAAAGGATACGATTAATCATTCTGCGGACGTACTGTCGAGATACTCCTGAGCCATCTCGCGCGCTTCATATACGAAGTAGTCGGAGTTTCCGCCGTTTCTGATATATCTGACGGTCCTGGAAAGAGAAGGTCTGACCTCAGACAAATGATCGGCAATTTTTCCGGCAATTTCACTGTCGCTCATGCTGTCGCTGTCAATAATACCGCCCCATTCACTGATAAGCTCCGAGGGCGGATCTGCGTCCTCAAACTGCATTTCGGCAAGCAGCGCAGCAAGCTCCTCTTCGAGTGTATGATATAGACAGTGCTGCAAAAAATAAAAGCATATGATATAGTTTTTCATACTTCCTCCGGTAATAACGATATTAGCTTAAGTATATCATAAACAATTACGTTATTCAATGAACAATTGCACATTACGGCAAAGTAAAGCGTTATTTTAAGATAAGGATAATGAAGAAAAAAACAAAAGTCGATGAACCAAAACATTCATCGACTTATTTATTATGATTTATGATGCTTTATTATTCGACAGTCCAATACCGTGCAAAAAAGTCACAGTAAGAATTATTCTATCAGTCCGTATTTCAGCTTTATTCTTTCGAGCTTTTTTATAACAGGAACAGAGCAGAAATACAGAAAAAGAGCTGTCGAAATACCGTGCACAAGGTCCAGCGGCAGACCTGCAAGGTAGCAGGCAAGCACAGACGACGGCGTGAACGGCAGGTGGGACATAAGTATGGACGCAGGATCCATAATGCCTCCGTATATCACGACAGAAACGAAAAAGCCGAAAAGCGAAATCGTAACCCGGCTTTTCCATGAAGATGCATTACTGAAAACGATTCCCGAAACAAAGCCTATCAGACCCATTGCAAACATCTGCCACGGAGTCCATGGGCCCTGACCGAATATCATATTGGATGCGAGCATTCCCACACTTCCGACAAGAAAGCCTGACTGTGCGCCGAGCGTTGCACCGGAAATTATGACAACAGCGGTAACAGGTTTGAATTCCGGCAACATATAAAAAACAGCGCGACCCATAACGCAAAAAGCGCACATAACGGCAATTATAACAAGCTCGCGTGTGCGGATAACACGCTTTTCAAACACTGCAAAAAACGGGAGCATACATTCCGCCATTATCAGCAGCGAAATAAACAGATATTTCGTATCGTCAAAAATCACTATTCCGGCACCTATGGTCAGCGGAACAGCTACAAGCACGCTGACAAGCGATAGCACCATAATATGCCGCTTGCGTCGTACTCGGGTTACGGTTACTTCCGAAAAGCTGTTATCAGCTGCAATGATAGCCGAAATAACCGCAAAAAGCACGGTCAGACCGCATCCGCCGATTGCAGGTGCTGTATTTCCTGCACCGAAAAGCCATGCACTGAGTGCACCGCAGGCAAGAAACAGCAGAAAAAGCACCCCCGCGGCAACTGCTTTGAAGGGACGGGCGGTATGCGTCTTTTCCTTTGACGAAACGGGTTTTATATTACAGAACAGGTCAACAGGAGTTCCCCTGCCGCTGTCGTCATCACCGTCAGAATTACCCAGTGCAGACAGGACATCATTTTCGGTTATACAGCCTTCAATTATGTTTCTTGTCATGCGACGGGCTGAGGTCGTGTAAAATGTGCTGCCGGTAAAAAAGTCCCTTACCGGCAGACTGTGGGTACATTCTCCGCCGAAAATAAGCGTGCAGCTGTCCGAATAGCCTGCTGCAAAATCCATATCATGAGTTACAATGATAATGCACATTCCTCCGAGAGCAATGCGGCGCAGCAGCTCCCCTATCCTTCGCTTGGAGGGTCTGTCCAGACCCTTGACCGGCTCGTCAAGCAGCATAAGCTGCGGATTGGTCAGAAGCAGCTTTGCAAGTGCGGCGCGCTGACGCTCTCCGTCAGAAAGGTCATACGGATGCCTGTCGAGAAGCTCCTTCAAAATGCATAGCCCTGCGCAGTCGTCAATAAGCTTTTTTCTGTCTGCTGCCGAAACATTGTCTGCGATAGCTTCGTCAAGGTCATCATACAATCTGTCCTTTACAAAAAGGGCGGTTGTATCCTGCGGCATCAGAGCCGCGCGTATCCGGCTTTTCCTGTCGGAAGGATCGGCGCCGTCTATGCGTATTTTGCCGTTGTACGGTCTTTTGACACCGCCGAGACAGTGTAGCAGAGTGGTTTTTCCGGCGCCGTTGCCGCCGACAACGGACATAATCTCTCCCCTTTCGGCTTTAATATTCGCTCCGTGCAGAACATCATCACTGCCCCTGCTATAGGAGAAAAACAGATTCTCAGCAGTTACAAACGGCTTCTGTTTTGGTTTTTCTGTTAACTGCGGCGTAAATTTTTCAAAGGGCTGCAGCTTCGAAAGCTGAGCTCTCGCTGTCGGAATATCGGTCGGAACTCTGTCGCAGCCGGTCTTTGCCCGTATAAACACCCTTGCAGGCAGCGGAAACAGTTCCGAAAGTGAGGGATTTTTTTCCGGCAGCTCTTTTACGGTCACCTCGGGAGAAGCGTCGCTTATCAGCCTTCCCTCTGACATTACAAGAATTCTGTCTGCAACGGAAAAGAACGCATCCAGCTCGTGCTCACATACAATTACAGTTGTGCCGAATTCCAGATTCACCTTCCGTATAACCTGAGCGAATTCCTCAGCACCTACCGGATCAAGCTGAGACACCGGCTCATCGAGAATAATAACATCCGGCTGCATAATAAGAACTGACGCAAGGTTCAGAATACGGCGTTTTCCGCCTGACAAGCTGTCAATAGTACAGTCAAGCAGTCCCTCCAGGCCGAGAAATGAGGATATCTCGGCTATTCTCTTTTTCATTTCACCGTTGCTGATACACAGGTTTTCCATACCGAATGCAAGCTCGTGCAAAACGGTATCCGTTATCGTCTGATTATCACATGATGAAAGAACAAAGCCTATTCTCTGTGTCTGGGCAGCATGAGAATAGCCGTCAAGTGTCTCACCGAAGAAAAGCACTTCTCCTTCATGTTCCCCGTGAGGGCGCAGGCAGGTTTTCAGGCATCTCAGCAGTGTGCTTTTTCCGCTGCCGGATACTCCACACAGCAGCACAAATTCTCCGGAAGAAACGTTGAAGCTGACGTCGTTTACTGCATTTTCCGCAGCGCCCGGATATCTGAAGCTCAGATTCCTGAGCGAATAAACTTCCATTTAATACTCTCCTTCATACACACAATCAGCGGCAGGCTGCACATAAAAGCGTACAGAATGTAAGCAGCAGCACAAGACAGCGTCAGTTCTGCTGCGGAAAAGGTCGGATAATATGAAAAATCCAGCTTTCCGCTGAAATAGAAATACATAATTCCTGCAAGGCATGAAAGCTGAGTAAGGATAAAAACAACATCACGTGCATACAGTCTGAATGGCGAAAAGCTCGTTCTGCGACGGGAAGCATATCCCCTGGAGGTCATGGAGTCTGCAGTATCGACTGAATTCTCAAGCGCTCCTCCGATAAGTGATGACATTATGCATGCAGCGTTTTTCATACGTTCTCCGGGTCTGCCCTGTGTGAAATCTCGGTTTACTACACTTCTGGCTGCACGGATATCGGCAAGCCTTCTCTGCAGCTTCGGAACAAAGCCTAAAGTCAGTGATAACAGCAGTGCAAGCCGCGGAGACAGCCTTCCGAAAAGGTAAACTATTCTTTCGGAATTAAAGCATATGCTTACCGTATAAAACCAATTGACGGTAGAGGATATGAGCACCGCAGCCGCTGCGCCGTAAATGACAGATTCAAGGGTCAGCGGATTTCCGTCAGGCAGATAGAATAGCACTGTTATCCCTCTGTGGCTGACTAGCGGGTTTATAAGCATTACCCCGGCAGCACATATGCATGTCATAAGTATATATCTCAGAAAAACCGTTCTGCCGCCGAAGGCAAAAATATATATCAGAGAGATAAAAAGAGAAACCAGAAGCATTACCGGGTCGTTTATCACGAGAACAACTGCAAGCACGCTCACAATAAAGGCGAGCATTGACAGAGGGTGAAATCTGCTGAGCTGCTTTACCATTTTATCACCCTCCGATATATATATTTCCGACATCGCGGCCAAGGTCGCAGCTGTATACTATTTCAATGCGGTCGCCGTCCACCGGCTTATACAGAGAACATCCAACGGACGGAAATGTTCCGTTCACACTGTACATCCAGCCGGAAACAGGTCCGCAGTCGCGCTCGTGCAGGTCGCTGATACCTTCAATATATGCCGTACCGTACATCGGCGTTTTAGGCGCAGATAGAACTATACCGTTATCCCTGCACGCACGGGACAGCACGTCAAAAACACTGTCGCCGCTGTGAAAGCTTATCTGCGTTGACGCAAGGATTATTCCATCCGCGGGCAGGTATTCGCGCTTCCTGTTATCAAGGCTGTCGTTTTTAACTGCATTGATACATGAAATATACAGAGTACATACTGAATCATCCTGAGTTATACTGCTTTCTGATTGTGTTATTCCGGCAGAGCTTTGCACCTCTTCAGAGTTTAAAGATGATGATTGCTCCGTACTTTGCACAGCATAGGATACTGCAGCCTTGCTTTCCTCCTCAGCTATATCCGTATGTTTCGACGCTTCCGTCCGGCTTTCACAGGATGTCTCTGCGCTGTGCTCCTGCTGGGCAGAGCTTTCGCTAACATCGGTACTTGCCTGTGCTGATGAGTCTGAGATTTCCGAAGAGCTTTGTGAAGAAGTCTGAACTGTCTTTTCAGCAAGGCTTTTTTCAGCATCTGAATTATTTCTGCTCTCGGCGACGGGTTTACTGTCGCTTTTATTATCCGGAGAGGATGACTCCTGTTGCACTGCCGAAGATGATGCAGCACCGGAGGATGCGGCAGGCGTTGCCTTTTCGTCACCCTTCGGTGCAAGAACAAATGCAAGAACAAGAGCAACTGCAAGCAGTAACCCGAAAACTATGTAGCCCTTGTATTTATTAATTATCTCTTTCATTACGCTTTCTTACTGCCATCATACAGAAAAATACTGCTGCGGAAAGCATGATTGCCGCTGCTGCAGCTGCAGTGCCTGTGCTGTCGCCGGTAGAGAATGCACCATGCGCATCTGCTCCGGCTGATGTGTTTGATTTTTCTGTGTCTGAGCTGTTATCTGACTTTTCAGTATCAGACTTTTCGGATTTTGTCTTTTCAGTATCTGTTTTTCCGGTATCATCCGTCTTAACAGTTTCAAGCTGAACATCGCTCATATCATAAAGGGCGGTTTTGTTGTCTGCAAATCTCAGATATGCGCAAATAGCATAATAGCCCTGATCGGTTGAATACTCATTGACCTCTGAATCCGGTGTATGCATAAAGCCCTTTCCGTTTCTGTCGTAGAATATTTTCAAAGCTTCAAGAACGCTTCTTCCGTTTTTAACAAATCGTTCGTCCTTAGACGGGTCAATTCCGAGAGATGTAAGTGCTGTTACTACCTGTGCGCAGCTTTCGGCATTTTCAGCACCGAAGGATGAATACGCTCCGTCCTCCTGCTGAGCATCAGACAGAAGTTTAACTGCACGGGAAACAGCTGCAGTTACTGCGTCATTTTTACCGTTATAGGGTGCAAGTGCAGTCAGAGCCATTCCGGTAAGGTCGGTATCATAAACATCTCCGAAATATGTCCAGCCGCCGTCGGAAAGCTGAGCGGAAAGGATGGTATCAATGAGTCCTTCCCTCGTTGTCTGAGTTTTGCCCGTATCTGCTGCAGGAACAGCATAGTTTTTCGTATCAAATGCAATAAGAGCGAACACAGCAGCATTCAGTCCCTGTGAGGAAATGAAGTCGGAATCCGAAAGTCCCTTTGTAAGGTCATGTCCGTCGAAATCGGCTGCATTTTCCCCGATTGACGAAAGTGCAATAATAAGTCTTGCATATTCCGTCGGGGTCGAGGGTTTATTTTCGGAAAGGTATTTCTTCAGATTTTCAGTATATTCACTCCTGATTTTTGGAGTAATCTTATTGAGTCGCGCAAGCGTCATAAGCTTCCATTCAGTACCGACTGCAAATTCGTCTGTGCTGACGAGCTTATCTGAAATATCATCCGCAATACTCTGAACTGTCAGATCGTCATTATAATTGATGGTCTTGTCTTTATTGTCATCGGGATTCCCGGAATTTCCGCTATTTTTATCGCTGTTCACGGTGAAGGTATACACGCTCTCCTTTGCAGCTTCAGGAAGATAGCTATGCCAGGATGAATTTGCAACGCCGACATAAATCACGGTTTCATCACCGACTTTTACATATTCGCTGCTCTTGAAATCACTTCCGGCAACTGTGGGAGTATAGGTATCCTTATACATTTTGCACCGAAATGCCTTGTTTTTTGTTTCGGGGACAACCATTATGGAATCGATACCATCCGGAACGGTAATTTTATATTCCCTGACATCTGCAGAGAATTCAGGCGTAAGGGTAACCGAAGCATTCTTATCATCGCCTGCTGCAACAAAGCTTACGCTGGAAAGCGAGGTATCAGTACCTGCCCAGTCATAGCCGAGGTCAGCTCCCCAGTCAAGCGAAAATGCAAGGCAAAGCTCGTCGCCGGAAGAAAGCTTTCCTGACGAAACAGTATAGGAAGCTATGCCCTCATCAGTCACCCAGTTATCAAGCATCAGCATCCAGCCGCTCATAGAGCTGCAGTCCCCGGCGGACAGGCCGTTTATTTCGGTAATATAATTATCCGAAAGACCGGTTTCGCTGTAACCGTGGGCTCCAAGAACACTGCCAAGCAGTTCGGCTGCGGTAGAATTTTCGTCAATGCTGACCCATTCGTCAACAAGAACACCGTCCCATGCTGCGCCGCTTTCTGTTTCGGCATTATTATTTACAATTCTGACCCTGACCTTCGGCTCATCCTCCGAAGCATATGCGCATACGCTGCCCATTGACAGTATTATCGGCACACATGCAGCGGCTGAAAGAATTCTGACAGATTTTTTCATTTTATTTCCTCCTCGCTTTTAGCAATGCCGGAGCCTGATGCAGCCGCTTTTTTTGCAGCCTTACGGTTCTGACGACTGCGCTCCCTTTTCTGTCTGCTTTTTTTCTTAGCTGACACAGCAGGGGGTTCTTTCAGTCCTGCAGCTTCGAGAGCGCGGCTCCACGGCCCGAGCTTCTGCTTGATAAAGCATACCTCGTCAGGCGTGAAGTCAGTTTTTTTAGGAAGGCATCCGGTTGATGCAAACTTTTCCGTCAGCAACCGGACAGCATACTGAGTTTTTTCTTCACTTGTCATGTTCTTTTCCATAAAAAATGCTCTCCCCGAAAAACGAGGAAAGCACAACTGACCATGCAAAAGCAGACCGCACCAAAGGTTGAAGCGGCGTTTCTGATCGGCTGCACTTCTTCCTCGTCCAAGTCTGCGATACCGTGATATGCGGAAGTATTCTGACTTATGGTATTTACCAAACACAGTAATGACGGTTGCTACGGACTTTCACCGTATTCCCAATTACCTACCGGGCATTTGCCTTTCGCACCGCATATCTGATATTCTGTTTTTCAGCCGGACTAAACCGACTCCGACGTATATATTCTACCACACTATCCCCTACCTGTCAACCAGCTCCGGCGGCGCAGAGCCCCCGTGTCAGTGACCAAGGTAGGGCACTACAAGTACTGCCCGGCGCAAGCCGTGGATAACTGACGCTGAAAAAATACCGCTGAAAACTACTTATTCGTTTTCATGTATTACCGTAATTTTCTACTGGCTGCCGCCGGATGGCTTTTGTAGTTACGTCAGCTGTCAGTCAAAAGGGAAAAACCAAAAGAAGGCTGTGCCCTCTTAAGGTTTTTCCCCTTTGTAACCCCTTTTCCTTAATACCCCTGTCGACCACGCTGCGCTGCCGCAAGCGGCGTGCTCGCTTCCTTGGCTATACTATGCCGCTGCGCTGCCGAAACGGCGTGCTCGCTTACTTTAATGGGTCGACTGTAGTTAATGTTATGAACCTTTTATTACATCCGAAAGCTCATACTTTGATTGTGGGAGCTGTTTGATGATAAAACAGAGCCGCTATTAAATATGAACGCGGCCCTTCCAAATAGCGGTACGCAATCAGAGCGGAGCGCCGGCGAGCCGGCATGTAAAATGGCTGAAACACAGTACACCTTAGAGCAGATGCCGGACTATCAGCAGCGTTGTAACTCCCGGGATTCCGAGAACTGAGGACACAGCGAGATTCAATGGGCTTACGGGGATGGATACACCCGTCCAGATTGATGTCAGATCTACTAATGCAAGAGCTGCAGGACCGGGCAGCAATGAAAGCAGAGCACCTCTTACCGGATGTCTGGTACGCATGATTATATGGACAATAACGAGCAGAAGAAATACAGCCGCACACAGAGCGATAATTATTTTCGGATCCAAAAGATCATCCCTTTCCCGGTATTTGTAATAAATATTCGGGAAAGGGATTAATTATGCATGACGGATTGTTATTTTACGCTGTTTGGAATAAATGGAGTTATTGCCGTTGAAAATATATGCCAGTGCGCACACAGCGAAAAAATACGGCGTATAACGGTAGCCAAAAACCTCGATACCGATAAACATCGGCGCTATCAGCGTATTTGTTGCCGAACCGAAAACCGCAGCATAACCGAGCGCGGCAAAAAGCACGACAGGAAGATTGAATATTATCCCTATCACAGCGCCGAGTGTTGCACCGATTGCAAAAAGCGGGGTAACCTCGCCGCCCTGAAACCCAACAGAAATTGTGACGACGGTAAGAATGAATTTCAGAATGAAATCGTAGTAATAGACATTTCCGGCAAGGGCGTCATTTATCAGGTTTGTACCAAGTCCCGAATATCTGCCGCTGTAAAGCAGAAGAGAGATCACGCTGACAAATGCGCCGCCTGCCGCAATGCGTATGTAGGGATTTTTCAGCAAAACTGCAAGCTTTTTCTTAGCAAGACGCAGCAGAAAGGCGAATCCTCCGCCGACAATGCCGAAAAGAATTCCTGACATACACAAAACGGCTATGAGTACAGGAGAAAGCTCGACATCTATGCCGAGGTCAAAGGTAAAGCGTTCCAGTCCTAAAAGTCCGGAAACAAAGCTTGCAACGTAAGCAGCAATAAGAGCCGGCAGCAAAGCATTCACCTCAAGCCGTCCGGCGCATATAACCTCCGACGCAAAAAACACAGCCGCCATAGGTGTGCGGAACAGACCTGCAAAGCCTGCTGCCATTCCGGCAATAGTCATTACGCGCTTTGCATCCGCATGTCTTTTGTCTATATACCGTGAAGCAAAGCTTCCCAAAGTTCCGCCTATCTGCACGGCAACACCCTCTCTGCCGGCGCTGCCGCCGAAAAGATGGGTAATCCACGTGGACAATGTTACAAATGGTATCAGTCGAAGCCTGATATTCGTCTTGCTGTTTTGTGCCTGCCCGAATACAAGGTTCATACCCTCTTTTGTTTCCTTGCCGAAGCGGTCGTACATAAAATACAGCAGAAGTCCGGCAGCAGGCAGAAACGGTATCAGCCAGTACGGGAAGCTCTCACGGATATCGGAAACCTTCAGAAGAATAATGCCGAACAGCGCGTCAAGGCAGCCGGTGGCGATACCTACAAGCAGCGCAAAAACGCAAAAAAGCGCAAGCGTTACCACATGCCGCATGCGCTCCCCCATTGTTACGGGCTTTTTCTGCTGCTCCGTTTGTTTTTTGCTTTCCGGATCGATAATAATAACATCCGGCTTTTTCTTGTCACTCATTATAACTCTCCCGTTACACAGTGGTATAAATTACTGCAGCTCCTCGTCAGGATTGTCGTTTGCATCTGAAATACGATAGCAAAGAATCATCAGGCTGTCGTTCAGATGGACGTTTTCAACGATAATATCGTCATAATCGATTGACAGGTCATAGTGACTGAAATTCCAGTAATTCTTGATACCGAGTTTATGGAGCCTTTCGGCTATTCTGGGAGTTGCGGTTTTCGGAACACAGAAAATCGCTGCGTCAGCCGTATTGCTCTCGCAGAATTTTTCAAGATCGTCGAGATCAGTTACCGTTATGTCACGTATTGAGGTTCCGATTTTTGCCGGGTCATTATCGAAAATACCAATAAGACGAAATCCCCTTTTCTCAAAGGACATATGCGTTGCAACAGCCTTACCGAGGTTGCCTGCGCCAATCAGAATCGCCTTGTAGCTGTGGTCAAGACCGAGGATATGCCCTATCTCCTGATAAAGGCTTTCAACGGAATAGCCATAGCCCTGCTGACCGAAGCCGCCGAAGCAGTTGAGGTCCTGGCGTATCTGGGACGCAGTAAATCCCATTTTATCCGAAAGCTGTCTTGAAGAAACTCTTGTTACACCCTTGTCCAGAAGCTCGCCGAGAAAGCGGTAATATCTCGGAAGCCGCCTTATGACAGGATCAGAAATATTTTTATATTTATGCATATCAATTACTCCCGAAAAAGCGTTAAATATCTGACAACTATAGTTTATCAGCTTTAAAATAAAAAGTAAAGTACTTTGCGGAAAATCGTTAAAAAATTATCAGGCAGAAAAACACTATCGGATGAACAAATCACCGATAACGGCTATTATTTAAAAAAGCCGATGAATTTTCGTTCACCGACTTTTTACATTATTTCTTAACCTTAACTCCCATGCTTTCAATCTTAGGGATAAGACCTATGCGAGGTCTGCCCGGATCGGGAAGCTGCGGAAAATCGTATGCCGGGAAGTCATTTCCCTCTACGATAAGCGGACCGTCGGGGGTAATACAGATATCCCATCCGACATAGCCGAAATTCGGGATAACAAGGGCCGCTTTCTTTGCAAGCTCCTTTACCTCCTCGATATACGGCAGTTTATAACCGATGAATTTTATTCCGGTTGCCGGATGAGCATCGTAATTGATAAGTGCCGATGTATGACCCTGACCGCAGATTTCGCCCTTGTCAAGGTCAACATGACATGCAAGACCGCCGTTTTCAAGGTTATCGACGAACTTGCCGTTATTGCCCATTTTGAATACGGCATAGAGAACCTCAACCTTGCCGTCGTTTACAAGTGTAACGACGCGAAGGCAGTTGAGCGAATACGGGTAAATACGTGCAACATCGGGATGCTGTACAATTACCTCTTCGATTACACCGAAATTCTTTTCGGGATTCTTAATGTAATCGTAAAGCTCTTTGGTATCCTTGAAATCAGCAACATGGAGTTTTTCAATACCCTTTCCGCTTTCTCCGATATTCGGCTTAGCGAAAAAGTCCTCCTTACCCTCAATGAATTTCTCAAATTCCGGGTAACCGATTTCAGCAAGATCAAGTATTTCACGGCCCATGAAATCCTTGAATTTCTTATCGAAGATATTCTTCTCATCAAAGATATAAGCAAGCTTTTCATCGTTCATTTTAGAGATGAGATACTTGTTCTTCATCCTCGTGAGATAGGTCTTGCGCTCGGCGCCGTTCATATTGTAGAATTCAAAAATATTGTAGTCATTATAACCTGCTCCGTACTTAATGCCGCAGCCGATCATATCAAAAAACGTTGCAACCTTATTCTTTCCTGATTTTTCGTGAACCTCGTCGATCGTATGCTTCATCCTCTTGAAGCTTGCGCCGCCGAGTATACGTCCCAGATATCCTAAATTCATTCTTTCCCCTGCCTGTTCAGTTATGTTCAGATAGCCTCAAGATTAGCCTTTACGGAATCTCTGATTATTTCCATTCCCTTTACAAGATCATCCTCACCGATAACGAGCGGCGGCATAAGCTTTACTACCGAATTCTTTCTGCCTGCGCCCTCGATGATAAGTCCGCGCTCAAAGCAGCCTTCGATGACCTTATCTGCAAGTCCCTTTACCGGGATGCCTTCAAATTCGATACCCCAGATCATGCCGAGTCCGCGCAGCTCAAGACGGCTGTCAAGCGGAAGGATCTCAGTTTCGATAAAGTTCTTTATGATTGCACTCTTCTTTTCAACCTGGGCAGGAATATCGTTTTCGATCATATATTCAAGTCCTGCCTTAGCTGCAACAAATGCAAGCTGGTTGCCGCGGAAGGTACCGTTATGCTCGCCCGGCTTCCATGCGTCGATCTCAGGTCTGATAAGAGTAAGCGCCAGCGGCAGACCATATCCGCCGATGGATTTGGACATTGTTACGATGTCGGGCTGAATGCCTGCTCTCTCGAATGAGAAGAATGTGCCGCTGCGGCAGCATCCGACCTGAACGTCATCAACAACCATGAGAATGTCGTTATCGTCGCAGAACTTTCTGACAGCCCTGAGCCACTCTGCGTCAAATACGCGGATACCGCCCTCTGCCTGAATTGTTTCGAGGAAAATAGCCGCCGGCTTTTCAACGCCGCTGTGGTCGTCGTCGAGAAGTCTCTGCATATACTTGATTGTATCCAGCTCAGGGAACATATAAGGAGCCGGAATGAAGGTTACATAATCCAGCGGAACACCTGCACCGCGGCGCGAAGCCTTATCTGTTGTAAGAGAAAGCGAGCCGAGAGTCATTCCGTGGAATGCACCCATGAATGCGAAAATATTTCTTCTGCCCTTAACCTTTCTTGCGAGCTTGAGAGCAGCTTCGTTAGCATTGGTACCTGTGGGGCCCGGGAACTGAATTTTGTAATCAAGTCCGCGGGGCTTGAGTACCTTCTCCTCGAATGTCTCGATGAATTCTCTCTTCGGAACGGTATACATGTCAAGTGCATGCATTACACCGTCAGACTCAAGATACTCAATAAGCTTTTTCTTGATCTCCGGATTATTGTGTCCGTAGTTTACTGCACCGGCACCGCAGAAGAAATCTATATACTTATTTCCGTCCTCATCATAGAAGTTTGCACCCTTTGCCTTTGTAAAGACTGTCGGGAAATGTCTGCAATAGGAGCGTACCTCTGATTCATAGGTTTCAAACACTGATGTATTCATTTCGCATTTCTCCATTCCAGGTTAATTTATTAACAATCCACATAGCATATTTTACATTGTTTATTTTATTACGTCAAGTAAAATCGGGGCGAAAATATGAGTTTTTATCATGTTTTTTTGTACAATTTTTTATCAGCATAATATTCTACAAATTAAGTGTAAATTGTTTATAAATGCTTGACATAATTTATTATGATCAACCGGAATCACTCTCTCCGTCTGTTGTGCGATGCAATTGCCAGTCCGCTTACAGCAAAGACAAGCGCAAAACAAAGCATTACTCCGAAGCACACAAGAACTCCGGTCAGATTTTGCAGGGATAAGGACTCTATGGCAGCAATCTCGTTTTCGCCTTTGATGAACCAGTATGCCGGCAGTACATGCGCAAATGCAAGAACAGCATCAGGCAGCATTGAAGTCGGAATAAAGGCACCGCACAGAAACGCCGAACCAAGGGCAATGACGTTTACTATTCCAGTTACGGCATTTCTTGAATGGAGCACACCGGACAGCAAAAACGACAGACACAGAATACATATTGTGAATACCAGTGAACCGGCTGCAAAAAGCAGTCCCTTGACGGAAAGCAGAGCGCTGCCGCAAAGCACAACTCCAAGCACAGTAAATGCAAACCAGACTGCAAGTGCATACATACCGCAGCAGAACATCAGCATCAGGCTGAATTTGTTGTAATTCATGCTGCTGACAGCCGTTCGTCTGAAAATATTCCTGTCATTGAAGCTTGTCAGAACAAGGCATATGATAAACAGGATACATGCCGTTATCGAATAGGATGCGAAGCTGAAATATGTCGCTGCCTTTGAAAGTGCAGTACTGTCCTTCGGAGCCTTCATGATTACTTCGACATTATCAGCAACACTTTCTCCCACCGCCTTGGCAAGGGCTTCTCCGCGAAGTCCCTGACCTGTATAGTAGTACTGCACCCTCATATACCTGGCAAGGCTCATTTCAACCAGGGTATAGCGGCTGTCTCCCGTAGTCCTGATCTCAATTCCTCCGTCAGAAGAAGAACTGATATTTTCCGAATAGCCCTTCGGGATCGTTATTATGCAGCAGACCTCCCTGTAAAACAGTGCGTCGTCATCACGGTCACTGCCTGAGCTGTCATGCAGGCTTGTAGTTTCATCAAGATATGAAACGAGGCTTTTTGAAAGCTCGGTATTGTCAAGGTCAATGCATATCACACCGGGCTTTTCTGCTGTAAAAGCTGCAGCAGAATCTCCGCTTGCAAAATTGATAAGCGAAAAGCCGACTGTGATTGCCGTAAAGATAATTATCGTTACCAGGTTTCTTCTGATAACACACATAAAGGCATTAAATACTGTCATATTTCTGCCTCCTCAGTCTGCTCCAGGACAAAATGAGCATAATCAAAGAAAATGCAACAAGACTTGCAAGGTCGATATAATACCTGCTGCCCGTCCCGATAAAGTACAGGGCATAAAGTCCGTCGGTAATCATTGCAACCGGGTTTATACGATTGATAAACGGCGCATTAACATCAACGATATTTTTCATGCTTATACCCATCATTCCCGACAGAAAGCAGCACGCCATAGTTATTGATATCATTATCGTCGTTTTGGCGTTTTCGTTTGTCTTTATCAGAACACTGACTGCGATTCCGGCAGTAAGACCTGCGAAGGTTCCTGCAACCGACAAAAGAATAATATAAAGAAGCTGACTGCCGAAATCTGCTCCAAGCAGTAAAAGCAGTGCAAACAGAAGTGCAAGTCCGAAAAGCTGCACAACAAAAGCAGCAAGAAGCGATCCCGTTATCGAGGCGAACTTTCCGGTAGGACTGACAGAGCACCTCTTGCCCACTGCGCTGATATCCGGCATTTTATTGTCGATCAGCACAATAGTCAGCAGACCGCTGTAAAGACACGCCATTGCGATCAGTGAATAGTATTCGATCATTACATAGCTCATGTGAGCAGGAGACGTATCCTTGAATTTTAATTCACCGCCGGTGAGTTTTTCGGTTTCCTCGCGGAAAATATCTTCATAATTGATATTGAATTCACCGGAAGCAATTTTCTGATTGATAACATCCGTTCCGCCGGATACAACTATTTCGCTGTCGCTTTTGATTTCATTCATCACGCGGCACAGGATAGTTTCATTGATTCCGCTGTTTTTAACCGTTACGGCTACGTCGTCGCCGCTTAATGTCAGATAGCCGGTAATACTCTTTTCGTTCAGCATTGATTCTGCGGTTTTGAGGTCGGTTTCCTTTATATGGAAAAGGCCGTCTTCTCCGCTGAGTGCTTCAAGAGCATTTTTGAAAATCATGTTATTATCATAATCCTCGCTCTGAACAACCGCAATATCGATTTTCTGAAACTTTTCGCTGCTTTCAATATTGGACATTGCCAGATTGAACAGCACAGCCATAATAAGCGGAAAGGCTATGGTCCAGAAAACAAGTCCACGACTTCTCAGCAGCACCAAAAGGGAATACATGAAATTATGCAGGAGCACTAATCCTTCAGCTCCTTTCCGGTAAGCTCAAGAAATACTTCGTTAAGTGTCGGGCGTTCGGAATATATTCTTGAGCAGCGTATGCCGTTATCCTTCATTTCATCTATGATGCGTGTAAGGTTATCCCCTGCTGATGAATAGGAAATAACCAGGCGCTGACCGTCATATTCCGCACCGGAAACATACTTCATACCATTTATTTTGTCAACAAGCGTCTGAGGAATGCCGGCAGCTTCAATTGTGATCTTTTCCTCGGTTTTTGCAAGAAGTTTCAGCTCGTCGGACGTGCCGACAGCAAGTATCTTTCCCTTGTCGATAATTATTATTCTGTCGCAGATCTGTTCTACCTCCTCCATATAGTGAGTGGTATAAACGATCGTAGCTCCGTCTTCGCGAAGCTTTTTTATTCCCTCAAGAATACTGTTGCGGCTTTGCGGATCGACTGCAACGGTCGGCTCATCAAGGAAAATAAGCTTCGGCTTATGTGCTATTCCGCAGGCAATATTAAGTCTTCGGAGAAGACCTCCGGAAAGCTGCTTCGGCCTGAATTTACGGTAATCATCAAGACCGCAAAGCTTTATTGCATCCTCGATACATTCCTGCCGCTGCTTTTTGTCACGGATATAAAGTCCGCAGAAATAATTGATATTATCATATACCGAAAGCTCGTCAAAAACTGCAACATCCTGGAAAATTACACCGATTTTCGATTTGATATCGTACGCATCGGGCTTCATTTCCTTGCCGAATATACGTATTTCGCCGCTGCTGTATTTCAGAAGAGAAAGAATACAGTTTATTGTGGTTGACTTTCCGCTACCGTTCGGTCCGAGCAGGCCGACGATTTCCTGATCAAAAACATCAAACGATAGTCCGTCCACAGCACGAAGGGTTTTGTATTCCTTTACAAGCTCTTTTACTTCAATAATTTTATCAGGCATAATATTCCTCCTGTCAGATACCGGTTTAAAAAAATGCCAGGAAAAAGCTTCCCGGCAAGTTTATTGATTTAAGCAAAATTCAGACACTTGTATAATCACCATCAGATGATTCGGTCGGATCGTGCGAGCTTTCGCTGCTGCTCGTATAATATTCGTAATAGTTATATCTGGAATACTTTGAATACGAACCTGCCGACTTGCTGCTGTAGTTACTATATATCGCACCGAGAATATTTACGCCGCCGGCTTCAAGGTTCTTTGTTGCCTGC
>ONAX01000050.1 GCA_900315875.1 uncultured Eubacteriales bacterium
ATTACCGCTTCGTCCGATCCGCTTTCTTTCATACAATTCATTGCATCTTCGAATGATCCAACACCGGGGAGAATTGCGCCGTCACAGCTTATTATCTTTTCTTTGCTGTTCGTAACAACGCATTCGCTTCCGATATAATTCATGGCTTTGATAACGCTCTGGATATTTCCGGCACCGTAATCTATTACTGCTATCATAAAATCACATCCATTTTTTTATTACGAAGATATTTTACCATAATTTTTATTTTTTATCAAGCAAATACAATAATTTACATCAATAAAAACGGGATTAAATGCAATAATATTAATGGGTGATTTGGATAATGAAAAAGTATGTAATTCTTTTTTTGATAAGTATTTTCATAATAACTGCCATTGTACTCAGCGGAACAATAATAAATGCCGCAGAACAGGTGAATGTATATACTCTCAAATCTTTTGATGCCGAGCGTACACTCAACGCGAGCGGAAGGCTACAGTACGGGTCACTGAAAAACATATACTCAGAGAACTATGGTCTGATTGAAGCAATTTATGTAAAAAGCGGAGACGAAGTTAAAAAAGGCGATGAACTTCTGTCTCTTTATGAATTTTCAACTCAGGACAGCTTTCCATATTCGTCCGGTGAGATAGATAAGCTTATAACAGCGTTTAACAGTGGTCTTCTCGGCGATGATATAACTGATACAATAAAAAAATATGCTTTGCAAAAAACTATTTATGCAGACGCCGATGGTCGGGTTAGCTCCATTTCTTGCATGGAAAATGAAATTGTACAGCAAAAAGCTGTTTTAATGAAGCTTGTTGACCCTGCCAAGCTGACGATTCCACTTAATATAAATGAATCTGATATAGAAAAGATCAGCATTGGTCAGAAGGTCAGAATTTCATTCACTGCTGTTGAGGATAAAAAATATAGTGGCTCTGTAACGGATATCGCAAAGGAAGCAAAGCAGACCACAGGACTTGTAGGGAAAGAAACATCCGTTGAAGTGACAGTTACTATGGATGAAAGCGATGACCGTCTGAAGCCCGGCTATTCAGCAGAATGTATTATTATCATTTCACTCGATAAAGACAGACTTATTCTGCCTTATGAATATCTTAATCAGGACAGCAGCGGAGAGTATGTTTTTATAGTAAAGCATGGCCGCGCCAGAAAACAGTATATTAAAACAGGCGAAGATTACAGCAGCGGTGCGGAAATACTGGAGGGGCTGATCCCCGGAGATAAAATAATAACTGATAAGAAGGAATTATCCGACGATGATAGAATAGTTATTGATAACGAGGATTGATTATGTTTGAATTTGCTATCAGAAATATCAGGAATCTTTTTACCGGAAATCTGAGAAGCCTTCTGACAATATGCGGAATTGCTGTCGGAATAGCTTCTGTAATACTGACAATCGGAATAGGCGAATTCGGAGATACAGCTCTGAGGGGCGAAATTGACAGTCTCGGGATGGGAGGTCTTTCAATTACATCAGGAAACAGCAGTGCTCCTCTTACGGAAAGAGAACTTGAGGAAATACGCGGTATTCCTGATATCGAACTTGTAATGCCTGTTGTATTTGAGGCGGGAAATGCATTCATTGATAATCAGTCAAAGCAGGTTTATCTGTGGGGGATTGACCAGAATGCCGATAAGACTATTTCACTTAGCCTGCAAAGCGGAAGATTCTTTACAAAAAGAGATATCGCACTTGCTGATAAAATCTGCATGGTTGATGAAAAATACGCCAGAGATCATTATGGCACTGTAGATATTATCGGGAAAAATATCACTATTACGAGCGGAAACAATACTTCAAAATATACGATTACAGGTGTTCTTAAAACAGGAAGCGGTTTGCTTGAAAATGTAATGGGAACCGTTATTCCGGATTTTATATATATTCCGCTTACAACAATGCAGAACAATCTCTCAAGAAAAAACTATAATCAGATTGTAATCAAAACAGATGAAGAAACAGATATTGATGCCACAGGTACAGAGATATTGAAAACCATTGAGCGGAAAACCGGAGTAAAAAACGGATATATCATCAATAATCTTGCCAAACAAAAGGAAAGCCTGTCGAATATTATAAATATATTTACTATCATAATAACCTCAGTCGGCGCGGTTTCGCTTTTTGTAGCTGGGCTTAATATTATGAATGTAATGCTGACCTCTGTCACAGAAAAGACGAGAGAGATTGGTATAAAAAAAGCGATAGGTGCAACCAGATTTGATATTATGACAGAATTTCTTGTCCAGTCGTCAGCTATCAGTCTTGCAGGCTGTATAGTTGGTATGGTTGCAGCATTTTTTATTCTTGCATTGATCGGATTAATAACCGGATTGACTGTAAGTATTAATCTTGCTATAATAATTCTGATACCGATATTTTCAGTTGTTGTCGGTTCACTCTTTGGAATATATCCAGCGTTGAAGGCAGCTTCGCTCCGTCCTGTAGATGCGCTGAGATATTACTGAGGTGTTGAATTATGAATTTTTTTCGAAATCCGAATCTTCCGGACAGAGCTGTCCGGGGAGTGATTATGTCCGATAAGCTCCCGGAGTTATGTGCACAGCTCAGAAAAAACTATGGAACAGAGATAATCAGCCCGTCACCGCTTCGGTCGGTTACGGGCTCTGAGCGTTTTCATGCTGATATGTGTATTTGCCATACTGGAGGTAATCATTTTGTTTGTGATAAGGATAATACAAAGCTTATCGGGAAGCTTGCCGGGATAGATGCATATGTCGAAAAATGCGAAGGTATAACTGCAGCAAACCCACTGCTTAATGCTTGCTTTCTCGGCGACAAGGTTATCTGCAACATCAAAAAAACAAGTACGCAGATTCTGAAAAAATGTCATGAGAGTAATTTCAGAATACTGAACGTCAGACAGAGCTATGCCAGATGTTCGGCAGCCGTTGTTTCCTCAAATGCTTTAATAACCTCTGATGAGGGAATATATTCTCTTTGTAAAAAGGAAATGATAGATTGTCTGCTTATTCCGTCCGGAAATATACAGCTCGAAGGATATGATTATGGCTTTATCGGCGGTTGCTGTGGACTTATTGATAAGGATTTGCTTGTGTTTACCGGAAATATAAAAAAGCATCCGTCTTATCTCGATATTAAAGCATTTTCAAAAAATTTCGGTGTTTACATAGAATCTCTTTCTGATTTGAATGTGTACGATATCGGAGGTATTTTACCTATTTTTTAAAAAATAATATTTTAATGACTTTTTCTATTGCAAAATGGGGTAAATAGTGATACAATAATGATGTCAAAAGAAATTGTCAATTGTAAGCTCATATCCGGTTGACATTTCAGAGACAATATTTTTTACGAGGTGAGGTTGTATGTCGCTTGTTTTGGGCGACATAAAAGTAATATCAGCCTGTGGGCATGAACTGTTTCGGTGAATGAAACGGCCCTCCGGTATTAAGTCCTGTATGGCAGAATATTACGAAAGGAAAAGCCCCAATCGGGCAAGGTAATCATTATGGATACTCAGAAATTGACGCAAAAGAGCGTGGAAGCTATTAAAACCGCGCAAAAGTATGCTATTGAAAACGGAAATCAGCAGCTTCGTCAGGAGCATATCCTTCTGGCACTCTGTGAGCAGAAGGACGGGCTGATTTATGAAATGCTTAAGAAAATAAATCCTTCGGCGGATTCACTTGTTCATGACCTTGAAAGAGCAGTTGATGAGCTTCCAAAGGTAAGCGGAAGCGGTGCGGATCCTGAAAGGATTTATGTATCTGCAGAACTGGATGCAGCATTGAATGAAGCTGAAAAACAGGCTTCTATGATGAAGGATGACTATACATCAGTTGAACATCTAATGCTCGGCATACTTAAAAAGCCGCAGGAGAATATCAAAAAGCTTCTCAGCGGATACGGCATAAATGTCGATAGCTTTCTCGGAGCTTTAAAAGAGGTCCGCGGCAATCAGAGGGTAACGACCGATAATCCGGAAGAAACTTATGATGTTCTTAAAAAATACGGCTCTGATCTGATTGAGCTTGCACGTCAGCAAAAGCTCGATCCTGTTATCGGAAGAGACGACGAAATACGCAATGTTAGAAGAATAACCCCTGTCTTATCGGCGAACCGGGCGTCGGCAAAACCGCAATTGCAGAGGGTCTTGCTCTGAGAATAGTCCGCGGCGACGTTCCGGATAATCTGAAGAACAAGAAGCTTTTCTCGCTTGATATGGGCGCTCTGATAGCCGGAGCAAAGTATCAGGGTGAATTTGAGGAACGTCTGAAAGCTGTTCTTAATGAAGTCAAGAAAAGCGAAGGAAACATCATTCTGTTTATAGATGAGCTTCATACTATTGTCGGAGCTGGCAAAACAAGCGGTGCGATGGATGCCGGAAACCTCCTCAAGCCTATGCTTGCAAGAGGTGAGCTGCATTGTATCGGTGCAACAACGCTTGACGAATATCGTCAGTACATTGAAAAGGACGCAGCACTTGAGCGTCGTTTTCAGCCTGTTCTTGTTCCCGAACCGACTGTTGAGGATACTATTTCTATTCTCAGGGGTCTTAAAGAGCGCTATGAGGTATTCCATGGCGTGAAAATTCAGGATCAGGCTCTGATCTCAGCAGCCGTTCTTTCGAATCGTTATATATCAGACAGATTTCTTCCTGATAAGGCTATAGACCTTATTGATGAAGGTTGTGCACTGATCAAGACGGAAATCGACAGCATGCCTATGGAGATGGACGAAGCTGCTCATAAAATCATGCAGCTTGAAATTGAAGAAGCAGCTCTTAAAAAGGAAACAGACAAGCTCTCTATGGAGCAGCTTGCGAAGATACAGCAGGAGCTTGCCAATGAACGTGAAACGTTCAATTCAATGAAGGCAAAGTGGGATAACGAAAAGCAGGCTATAGAGAAGGTACAGAAACTGCGCGAGGAGGTTGAGCAGACTAATGCTAAAATTGAGAAGGCACAGAATGAATATGATCTCGGAACTGCTGCAGAGCTGAAATACGGCAAGCTTCCGCCGCTGCAGAAGGCTCTTGCCGAGGAGGAAAAGAAAGCAGAGGAAAACAAAAATACGTTGCTCCGTGACAGAGTAACCGAAGAGGAGATTGCTCGTATCGTTGCACGTTGGACAGGTATCCCTGTTTCAAAGCTCATGGAAGGGGAAAGAGAGAAGTTGCTGCACCTTGACGATATCCTCCATAAAAGAGTTATCGGTCAGGATGAAGCCGTTGAAAAGGTCAGCGACGCAATTCTTCGTTCAAGAGCCGGAATACAGGATCCGAGACGTCCAATTGGTTCGTTCCTTTTCCTCGGACCTACCGGTGTGGGTAAAACTGAGCTTGCAAAGTCGCTTGCACAGGCTTTATTCGACGATGAACACAATATCATCCGTATTGATATGAGCGAGTATATGGAAAAATATTCAGTATCTCGTCTGATCGGAGCTCCTCCGGGATATGTTGGCTATGACGAGGGCGGTCAGCTTACTGAAGCCGTGCGCAGAAAGCCGTATTCAGTTGTCCTTTTTGATGAAATTGAAAAGGCACATCCTGATGTATTCAATGTTCTGCTTCAGGTGCTTGACGACGGCAGAATAACTGACAGTCAGGGCAGAACGGTAGATTTCAAGAATACAATTATTATTCTGACCTCGAACCTTGGTTCGGATATAATTCTTGACGGAATTGAGCAATCCGGAGAAATCAGCGAAAATGCACGCGAAAATGTAACTGCACTTCTGAAACGCAGTTTCCGACCGGAATTCCTAAATCGTCTGGACGAGATCGTATTCTACAAACCTCTTACCAAGGAAAATATTTACGGTATTGTCGATCTGCTGCTCGCTGACCTGAATAAGCGTCTTCTGGATAAGCAGCTTACTCTCGAAGTGACTGACAGCGCAAAAGACTATGCAATTGACAGTGCTTATGATCCGACATACGGCGCAAGACCGCTGAAGAGATTTTTGCAGTCGAAGATCGAAACACTTATTGCGAGAAAGATCATAGCAGAGGATCTTGAGCCTGATACAACTCTGAAGGTTGATTTTATTGACGGAAAGCTTGTTGTTTCGGCTATTCCTCCGACAGAAGCATAAAATAAATCGGACAGCCCCAAAAAGGTTGTCCGATAGTTTTTTATTCAAATAAAGGTGTAGAGAAATATCTTTCTGCTGTATCAGGAAGGATTGTGACAACAGTCTTTCCGGGACCCAACTTCTCTGCAAGTTTCAAAGCAGCAGCAACATTCGTGCCGCTTGAGATGCCGCACATAATTCCCTCAAGAGCTGCAAGCTGTTTTGCAGTATTAATTGCATCCTCGTCGGTTACTATGTGGATGTGGTCAAAGATATTTCTGTTGAGTATAGTTGGAATAATACCGTCGCCGATACCCATCTGCAGGTGAGTTCCGATTGTGCCGCCTGCAAGAATTGCAGCATGCTCCGGCTCAACAGCCCATATTTCAATATCAGGGTACTGCTTTTTCAGTGTTTCGCCGATTCCGGTAATTGTGCCTCCGGTTCCGATACCCGAACAGAAACCGTCGATTTTTCCTGCGGTTTGCTCCAGTATTTCAAGAGCGGTGTAGTACTTATGAGCAAAGGTATTATTTTCGTTTTCAAACTGCTGAGGAACGAATACTCTCGGATCATTTGCTGACATTTCGAGAGCGGTATCGAGGCATTTCTGTATGCATTTACCGATATCTCCATCATCGTGGATAAGTATAACTTCAGCGCCGTAGTGATTAACAAGCTTTCTGCGCTCCTCGCTGACGGAATCCGGCATAATAATTATTGTTTTATAGCCTTTTACTGCGCCGACCAGAGCAAGACCGATCCCCTGATTACCGCTTGTGGGCTCGACAATGATCGTATCGGGTTTGATTTTTCCTTCACGTTCAGCGTTGATAATCATGTTGTATGCGGTTCTTGTTTTAATTGAACCGCCGACATTAAGACCTTCGAATTTCACAAGAATATCAGCGTTACCGGGTTTGTTCATGCGATTCAGACGTATCATCGGAGTATGACCGATGGCTTCAAGTACGTTATTATATATCATCTTATTATACCTCAAAAATATATTTACCTGTGTATTATAACATAAAATTCAACCTTATACAAGCAGCAAAGCTGCTTAAAAAAGAATTTTATCGAACGTTCGCTCAGCCGTCCGTGGAGGGCGCAATGCGACCGAAACGGATAACGGCGTGCGGTTGTTATAACATAAAATTCAACCTTATACAAGCAGCAAAGTGACGTCTGAGCGAACGTTTAGTAATTTTCATAAAATTATGCAGCTTTGCCGATTGAATAAGGTTGAAAATTATGTTATAATATACAAAAATTATGGTTTTTATATTTTAAAAAAGGATGAATTGCTCATGGATTTTAACCAGTGCTACGAAATAATAAAAGATAAATACATGAGAATGGATATGTCAGGTGTAGGCAAGGATTTCAGAGGCTCTGTGCATCTTACCGGAAATAGTTCAGGTTTTGTTTATCTCGCTTATATCGACGGCTGTAAGCTTATTGAACCGCTTAAGACCGAAAAAGCTGATATCTTTGTTTCAATGACGATTTCGTGCTTTGAGGATATCATAAGCGGCAGGCTTGATCCCGTTCTTGCATTTACTACCGGTCAGATTCAGGCTAAAGGAAATGTTATGCTTGCCCTGTCTCTCTATAATTCCTTGAAGTAATATGCTATACAAATCTTTCCAAATGTCTAATGACATAATATTGCACATATTTTAAAATTATAATATAGTGAATTATTTTGCTGTTTTTCACTGTTTGTGGGAATAATAGTGATAAAAAACGGCTTGATCAGGAGATGATAAAATGTCAGATTTTTCAATGCAGGAGTATTATCAGGGTATAAGCACTAATTCATATAATTATTTCGGTGCTCACCCTGTTTCGGACGATGACAAGGGGATAATGTTCCGCGTCTTTGCGCCGGCAGCCCACGGAGTTGACGTTATTGGTGACTTCAACGGCTGGAACGGCGGTTATCATCCGATGAACCGTATCGATAACGGCATTTACGAATTATTCATTCCCGATGCAATGGTAGGTCAGCTTTACAAGTTCCGTATATATCAGCGCGGCGGCGGAATGGTCGATAAATCCGATCCGTACGCTTTCCACAGCGAGCTTCGTCCGAATACTGCTTCCATTATTACCAGAATTGCTCCCGATAAGGTTTTCAGCGATTCAAAATGGATGAAGAGCAGATCAAAATGCTATGATAAGCCGCTGAACATCTATGAAATGCACATGGGCTCATGGAAAAAGCCGGAGGGTAAGAGCGAAGCTGACGGTGGGGCACAGTGGTTCAGATATGACGAGGTTGCTGACGATCTTATCAAATATGTGAAGGATAATAATTTCACTCATATAGAAATACTTCCGCTCGCTGAATTCCCGTTTGACGGTTCATGGGGTTATCAGACAGCACAGTATTATAGTGCAACTTCAAGATACGGTACACCGGAGCAGCTTATGACCTTCGTAAACCGCTGTCATAAGGCTGGCATCGGCGTTATAATCGACTTTGCATTTGTTCATTTTGTAAA
Source organism: uncultured Eubacteriales bacterium (assembly GCA_900315875.1). Taxonomy (GTDB): domain Bacteria; phylum Bacillota; class Clostridia; order Oscillospirales; family Acutalibacteraceae; genus UBA1213. The sequence goes on from ONAX01000050.1 coordinate 8,590, forward strand.
GGATAATTACAGCCTTGCCAAATTCGACGGCACTGATCTTTATGAATATCCGCCTTCAGACGTTAATCAGAGTGAATGGGGCACATATAATTTCAATGTTTCCAAGGGTGAGGTTCAGAGCTTCCTGATCTCCTGTGCTGCTTTCTGGCTTGATGTTTATCATTTTGACGGAATCCGAATGGACGCTATCAATAACGGTATCTACTGGATGGGCAATAAGGACCGCGGCGTAAATGACCGTTCTGTTGAATTCTTCAAGAAGATGAATACAAAGCTTAATGAGCGCTTTGATAATATTATGCTTATTGCAGAGGATTCTTCTGACTATCCCGGAGTTACGAAGCCTGTATCCGAAGGTGGTCTCGGCTTCGATTACAAATGGGACATGGGTTGGATGAACGATACCCTCAAATATATGAAAATCGACCCGCTTTTCCGCAAGGGCAGCCATAATGTAATCAATTGGTCTATGGCATATTTCTACTATGAGCGCTTCATCCTTCCGCTGTCACACGACGAAGTTGTTCACGGAAAGGCTACAATAGTTCAGAAAATGTGGGGCGGAGACTATACCAACAAATTTGCTCAGGTAAGAACTCTTTATGCATACATGTTCACTCACCCCGGAAAGACTCTTAATTTCATGGGCAATGAACTCGGTATGTTCAGAGAGTGGGATGAAACAAAGGAGCTTGACTGGTTCCTCCTCAAGGATTATGAGATGCACCGCTGCTTCCATCGTTTCTTCCGCGAGCTTGGTGAGCTTACCACAAAGAACCCTGCATTCTACGAGAAAGATTACGAAAGCGACGGTTTCCTCTGGATTAATGCCGACGATGCCGATCACAATATCTACTCCTATTACAGAATGACCGATGGTCAGAAGTACATCATCGTTTGTAATATGTCCGCAGCTCAGTGGGATAATTATAAGCTTGGTCTCAGCGATGCATGCACACTTACTGAGGTTCTCAATACTGATTTTGAAATCTACGGCGGCAAGGGCATTACAAATGCTGAGCCTATCAAATCCGAGCCTGTTCCTTGCTGTCAGTGGCAGCATTCCGCAGATATCAGACTTGCTCCCTTCGGTACAGCAATTTTCGCAGTAAAGGAAGATCCGAAGCCTAAGAAAAAGGCTGCAAAGGCAAAAACTGAAAGCAAGTAATATCTGATCTGTACAAATATGACTTATCTGAAAATCGGGACGCCCTGAAAACAGGACGTCCCTTTTCTGCTTTTTCAGAAAATATTATTGACCGATGGATATTCGATTTCCCGGAAATGATCGAGAAGAGTCAGTGTACGGTGACATTCAGCATGGAACATTTTCAGCTCGTCGTTTTCCAGATATGCCTCTGCAATGTTTATTGATTCGTCAATATTGTCGAGCTTATCATGGGCGGTGAAAACAAGCATGATTTTATTTCGCTCGTCCCACATCTTCCGGACATCTTTCATTTTTTTGCCGGCTTCATTTACTTTGTTGCTTTCCGAAAACTTCATTGCCTCATATATTCCGTCCGAAACCATGTTTGCAGTCTTAGTATTGTAGATAAAACCTGTTATCGTCAGTATTATTGTAATCAAAAGGGCTGTTGCCGCGCTTATTATCCTGCTCATATTCAGCCCTCCTTTTTTATAATTTTGTATTTTCTTTCTGAATTTGCTATCATAATGAAAATATCTCTGATATCTGTTTTTTCATTCGCAAGTATATTTCTTAGCCATTTTTCATCAAGTCCGCAGTACCTGAGGGAATCCGAGGCAATGCAGCCGTCGCTTACTACAACGGTATCTATGTTTTTTTCAGATACTTTAATATTCAGCTGCTGCGGCGATACGGTGTCGTCGGCAGCTTTTTTCATTACACTCATTTTGCCGTTCGTTTCAACTACGGCAAATAAAACCTCGTCCATGCTGAAGACATCCTTCTGTCTCAGCTCCTCCATAAGTTCTTCTGTTGACATACGCAGCTGCGTCATGGCGGTCTGATTAATTTCCCCGTTTTTAATGACAGTTACCGGCTTGCCGCATATCAGCTTTCTGAGCGATGAATGCTTAAGCATTATCAGCGAAATAAATATCTCGCATCCAAGTAGTATCATTATAGGTATAATACCGCTCAGCAGCGACTGGTCTGTGTTCTGCATTGGAATGGAAGCAATGTCAGACATCAGCAGCGTTACTACAAGCTCGCTTGTCTGCAGCTCGCTTATCTGGCGCTTACCCATCAGACGGACGGTTATTATTATTACAAGATACAGTATAACTGTACGTATGGCGGAAATAATCATACAGCAGCTGCTCCTTTCATGCAGAATGGACCGAATAATTTTGAATATATCAATATCATTTGCAGATTATGTGAAATTATGCCGTATGTATATTTTTATCTCTTCTGCCGAAAATGATAACAGGAGGAATGAAAATGTACGGATTTATCAGTGATATTATCGATGTATATACAAAAAAACATAAACCTGTGATGACGGCAAAGCCTGAGCTTCTTTCGACGTCACTTGATTTTAATCTCGAATATGTTAAGCGCAGTTTTGACGGTACGGCTGACCTGACAGTTCATGAAATCAGGCTTAAATCCGTTCGTGCTGCGATTATTTCAATAGATAATATGGTCAGTAAGGATATGCTTTCCCTCGGAATCATGAAGCCGCTTCTGAGCTTCGATTTTCCTTCCGACGATGGAAATATTATTGACATTATAAGGGAAAGTGTTATTTACTCAGACGATATAAAAGAAATAACCAGCTTTAATGAGCTTTTCTCATTTATAATGTCCGGATATGCCGTAATTGCTGTTGACGGCAGCAATACAATGCTTTCGGCAGGAATTCAGGGCTTTAAAAGCAGAGGTATAAGCGAGCCTGATTCAGATATAGTGCGAAGAGGCTCGAAGGAAGGCTTCGTTGAACCGCTTCATACGAATATGGCTTTGCTCAGACGAAGGCTAAAAACAACCGAACTGCGTTTTGAAATACTGAATGTGGGCGAAATATCAAAGACGGAGGTCTGTATATGTTATCTTAATGACCGTGTTTCTCCGGAAATACTGAGCCGCGTCAAAGCCCGCTTACATGAATTTGATGCTGATACTGCCCTTGCAGCAGGTTATCTTGTCCCGTATCTTGAGGAAAAGGGGAGAGCGTCTCTATTTTCCACAGTGGGTATTACCGAACGACCGGATACGCTCTGCGGAAAGCTGACGGAGGGCAGGATCGGTATCATTCTGGACGGTGTACCGTGCGCGCTGATGGTGCCTTATCTGTTTGCTGAATATTTTCAGACGATAGATGATTATTCAAACCGGCCGTATTTTGCTTTCTTTACTCGTTGGCTGAAATATGCAGCATTTTTTGTTTCACTGATGCTGCCGGGCGTATATGTTGCTCTCGGTATTTTTAATCCTGAAATGTTCCCGTCTTTAATGCTCAATAAAATAGCTGGTTCAATAGCAGCTACACCGCTTTCACTTATGACCGAGACAGTTATGATACTTCTTGTGTATGAGGTCATGCGTGAATCGGGACTCAGGATGCCGCAGCCCCTCGGTTATGCTGTAAGTATAGTCGGAGGTCTTGTGGTAGGTGATACCGCTGTAAGTGCCGGTCTTATCGGAGCACCGACGCTGATGGTTGTTGCAGCTGCTGCAATATGCTCATATATTATTCCTGACCTGTATGCCCCGGTAGCAGTTCTTCGTCTGCTTTTTACAATTTTTGCGGGAATATGCGGAATTTGGGGTGTCGCAATTCTTTTCTGCATTGTCTTTGTTGATATATGCTCAAAAAACAGCTACGGTATCCCTTATACCTCGCCGGTTACTCCGTGGGGCGTGGGTGCTGTACGTGATGTATTTACAAGAGCCGGATGGAAAACTCTTTCGGCACGCTCTGTCCGCGTACAGAATATGCCGGGTGCTCATGTAAAAGGGGTGTGATTATGGAAGAACAAAAGATTTCTCCGTCGCAGCTTATGATGCTTATTTTTGTTTCCGTTTTTTCATTTGTGGTAATGACCCCGGCTACCGGCGGGATATCACTGATGTCAGTAATAGCAGCTGTAATTGTTGTGATACCTTTGCTTCTTTTGATGGTTCTTCCTGCAACAGTATACAGCAGAATCAAAAAAAATACCGCCGGTTTTTTTTATGCTAACAAGATTATATCAATCCTGTACGGAATATTTTTTCTCTATATTTTTTCATACAGTATTTATCTGCTGTGTGGCTTCTGTGAGGATATTGCAGGAGATGATATAAACAGATACATCATTTGTGTCTGTCTTGCCGCCGGAGCTCTTTTTGCTGCATCCAGAGGAATAGAAGCAGCAGCGCGATTTTCGCTTGTGACACTTGTATTAGTTATTATTTCGTCTGTAATATTTACGTATTACACCTATTCATCATTTAATCCGTCTGTTTTTTCGGATTTCAGACAATCGGCAAATGATGATTTGATTAATAATATTTTCAGATGTTTCTCCTTTCTTCCGGCTCTGGCAGCCATTATGTTATATGGCGGAAACACTTTTTCTCGTTCAGCTAAAGGAGTATTGCTGGCAATAATTCTTGGAGGCATATTTCTTACGTTTATTCTTATTCTGATCTGCGGTACGTCGGGAATCTATCTTCTGAATACGGATTATCCCTTTTTTCATGCTATTGATTCAGCAGGAGAGCTGCAGCGCTTTGACCCGATTTTTATTGCTGTGACTGTCTGCTGCACGTTCTGCAGCATGAGCCTTGATGTTACTGCTGCCAGTGACAGTTTGCACAGAGTATTTCCGGGAAAACGACATGGTCTGATATTCGCGATAATTGCGGCTGCTGTCAGTATTCTGGGATTATGGTCTTATAACAGCGGTTTTGGCAAGGTTGTATTTGCAGCACCGGTTATAACGGTTCTGACAATTGCTTTTTTCTTTTTTGTTCCGTTAATAATATTAACACTTTCTTTTTTTCTGAGTCATGCAGACAAAAAAACGAAAAAAATCAAAAAATGTGTTGCAGGAATTATGTGTTTAATCGTAATTATATGTATGCTTTGCGGCTGTACGTCTGTCCAGCTTAATCAGAAGCTTATTATCCAAGGGGTAAGTATAGACAAAACAGACAGCGGTTATTATCTTAGCTGCATTATTCTTGATACGGAAAATGAAAAGGACGATAATGAGGTAAAATATGTTTGTGCAGAAGGGGAGAGCGTAAGAAAAGCACTGAATCATCTTGAAATATCGCTTGGCAGCAGGGTGATGCTCAGTCAGTGCCTTTTTATTTTGCTTAGTGAGAGCGCTGCGGATGTTCCGGATGAAAGTCTCGGATATTTTGAAGATAATAAGGAGATAATGAAAAACGTCAGCCTGCTCGTTACAGACGGAAATGCTGCGTTTCTTCTCAAAAAGGCTGTAACAGAGCTTGGCTATACTTGCGAAAGGATAAATATGCTGACTTCGTCCAAGGCAGTAAAGCAGCACACAGAAAACTATACTATTTTTGATTATATAACAGACAAAAATTCAGGTATAACAGATTATAATATGCCGCGGATTTTATTAAATATGAAAACTGGACTGCTTGAAGCTATTTAAATTTCGCGTGGTATCAGCATATTTAAGCGGCGATACAGTAGCAGGATTTGCCAAATCAATTACCTTAAGAGAAAATATTATGATTATTATATTTCAATATTGACTAATGACCGTGATCAGTGAACTTGTGGTACGCAATAAGAGCGGAGCGTAAGCGCAGCGACTGTCACGAACAGGCAGCGCAGACTCTGCGCTGCCGAAAAATAAAACTTGTAATGAATGTCATTTTATGCTATCATAAATAAAGTATTTCTTTAAAACGAGATAATTTAACAATTCAGGAGAATTATTCAATGAAACGAGAAGTAAGCCTTGTTAAGAATACATTCATACTTGGTCTTGGCATGTTTCTTCCAAAGGTTGCATCCTTTGTCATACTTCCGGTTCTAACCGGCGAACTGACTAAGGATGATTACGGTACATACGACCTTATTACTGTACTTGTCAGTCTTCTGCTGCCTGCGGTAACACTGCAGATCCAGACCGCGGCGTTCAGATTCCTGATAGAGGAAAGAGGAAATAAAACTGAGGAAAACAGAATAATAACAAATATACTTGTTTTTACTGCGCCTGTTTCGATAGTAGCACTTGTTGTGTCATTTTTCTGTCTTTTCGGAATAGGGATGCTTGAAAGAACACTTATTTGTCTGTATTTCTTTCTTGATATCTATGCGTCAACTATCAGACAGATTGCAAGGGGGCTTTCCCAAAATAAGGATTATTCTATAAGTGCAGTGCTTGGTGCTGCAGGACGGCTTGTTTTTACCCTGTTATTTGTTCTTATCATGCATATCGGTCTTGAAGGTGCTACTCTCGGACTTGTTATTTCCGTTTTTATTGAAGTATTCTATATCACTGTAAAGCTCAGATTGCCCGGCAGGATAGATTTTTCCCTCATAAGCTCGAAATCAATTAAACAAATGCTAAAATATTCATGGCCTATGGTTCCAAACAATATGTCAATGTGGGTCATGAGAATGTCAGACAGAATAATTGTCACCATTTTTATGGGTGTCGGAGCAAATGCTGTTTACTCTGTAGCAAATAAAATACCCTCGCTGATAACTCTGGCGCAGAGTACCTTTAGTATGGCATGGCAGGAAAACGCTTCTATAGTATCCAAAGACGATGACGCGCCTGCATATTATACATACATGTTCCGCGCTGTATTTGATTTTATGGCTGGCAGCTTCGCTCTTGTCATTGCAGCAACTCCTCTGCTTTTTAAGATTCTCGTCAGAGGCAGCTATGAGGAAGCATATATCCAGATGCCGATACTGCTGCTGGGAATGTTCTTTTTCTCGATAACCGGCTATCTCGGCGGAATATATGTTGCATATAAAAAGACAAAAAGCGTTGGCATAACAACTATGGTAGCAGCTGCGTGCAACCTTCTTGTGGACATTGTGCTTATCAATTATATTGGTCTATACGCAGCATCTCTTTCAACACTTGTCAGCTACATACTGCTGTGTGTTTACAGAATGGTTGATCTCAAAAAAATCGTACAAATCCGCTACGGTGTACCACATATGCTTATAGTGACATTCTTTCTGATGATAACTGGTGGACTTTGCTGTATCCATAATATATGGATTGATATTGCAAATGCGGGATTCTGTGTTATTCTTTTTGTTATATTGAATAAAACTGTCATAAAAGGCTTTGTCAATATGGCAAAATCTAAACTAAATAATATATTAAAAAAATCAAAATGAACCCTGTATTTTGAGTGAATAATGGTATATGACAAAACGAGAATTGAGTACAGCGTCATGCTTCCGCGAATTTTCACCTACGGTTCTTCAGAGCCGGGGCTATTGACAAAGATTGATAAAAAACGTATAATGGTAGTCATAAGTTTACGGTCTTTTTTAAGAAAATACCGGAATAAATTAAAAGGCAGGTAATTATCATGAATAGCGATGCAATAAACAAGGGTACAGGCTGTGCGCCTCAGCGCTCACTTCTGCGTGCTCTCGGTATGACCGATGAAGAAATCTCAAAGCCGATGATTGGTATCGTCAGCTCTTATAATGAAATCGTTCCCGGTCATATGAATATTGATAAGATTGTTAATGCTGTTAAAACCGGCGTTGCAATGGCAGGCGGCAACCCTGTTGTTTTCCCGGCAATTGCTGTTTGCGATGGTATCGCAATGGGACATAAGGGTATGAAATACTCCCTCGTTACACGTGACCTTATTGCTGATTCAACCGAGTCCATGGCTATTGCTCATGCATTCGATGCACTTGTTATGGTTCCTAACTGCGACAAGAACGTTCCGGGTTTGCTTATGGCTGCAGCAAGACTCAATATCCCTACTATATTTGTCAGCGGCGGCCCGATGCTTGCCGGACATGTAATGGGTGAGAAGAGAAGCCTTTCTAGCATGTTCGAGGCTGTAGGCTCGTATAATTCCGGAAAAATCACCGCAGATGAGCTCAATGAATTTGAAAATAAAGTTTGTCCGACCTGCGGCTCCTGCTCAGGTATGTATACAGCAAATTCCATGAACTGCCTGACTGAGGTGCTCGGCATGGCTCTGCGCGGCAACGGAACAATTCCTGCTGTGTATTCAGAAAGAATACAGCTTGCAAAGCATGCCGGCATGAAGATCATGGAGCTTCTTGAAAAGAATATTCGTCCGCGTGATATTATGACAGAAGACGCATTCCGCAACGCACTTACGATGGATATGGCTCTTGGCTGCAGCACAAACAGCATGCTCCACCTGCCTGCAATTGCTCATGAATGCGGCATTGATCTGAACCTTGATATAGCTAATGAAATAAGCTCGCATACTCCGAATCTCTGCCACCTCGCACCGGCAGGTCATACATATATGGAGGATCTCAACGAGGCAGGCGGCATTTATGCCGTTATGAATGAGGTCAATAAACTCGGTCTGCTTAAAACAGATCTTATCACATGTACAGGTAAGACTATCGCTGAAAATATTGCAGGCGTAGTTAACCGTAACCCGGAGATTATCCGTCCTGTTGACAATCCCTACAGCTCGACCGGCGGTATCGCTGTTCTCAGAGGTAACCTCGCTCCGGATTCCTGCGTTGTAAAGCGCAGCGCTGTTGCTCCTGAAATGCTCAAGCACAGCGGTCCTGCTAAGGTATTTGACTGTGAAGAGGATGCTATGGCTGCTATCAACGGCGGTAAGATCATTGAGGGCGACGTTGTTGTAATCCGCTACGAGGGTCCGAAGGGCGGTCCCGGAATGAGAGAAATGCTCAACCCGACATCAGCTATTATGGGTATGGGTCTCGGCAGCACAGTTGCACTTATTACTGACGGTCGTTTTTCCGGAGCTACAAGAGGTGCGTCCATCGGACATGTTTCTCCGGAAGCTGCTGCAGGCGGTCCTATCGCATTTGTCAAGGACGGAGATATCATTGATATCGACATCAACGCAAATACGATTAATGTTCGTATAAGCGACGAGGAATTCGCTCAGCGCAAGGCAAACTGGGTACCCAAGGAGCCCGCTATAAAGACCGGATACCTTGCAAGATATGCTTCGCTGGTAACATCGGCTGATAAGGGCGCAGTTCTTATGGCTCAGTGTCCCGTTCCCGGCAATAAGTGATAATATAGTGTATTCTTGATTGTTTCTGTACTATAATCAGTGCACTGCCTTGCGGAGCACTGATTATAGTGTTTTTTTATTACAAAAGCTGAAGCCCCGGAGGAATGATAATGCAGAAAAAAGAAAGAATGCAGAAGATAAATACCATTTTGATTATGATACTGAATATGGCAGGGGCTCTGACAGCTGCTGTCGGCAGTACCGCGCTTGAACGTGAAATGAAATAATATTAGCTTGTAAATGATTCAAACGTTCATTTCGGAAGCCCGAAGGAAGTGCTTTGGCGATTATTTGGCGATTATGAGCCTTCAAAACTGTTGACATTGACCACAGAAAAAACTATAATAATAAAGAACGACTAAAAATACAGTGTTTTGTAATGTTTACTTGGAGGAACCGGAATGAGAGAAGCAGCATGGAAGGATTATGAGCTGATAGATTGTTCTGACGGAGAAAGACTCGAACGCTGGGGCGATATTGTGCTTATCCGTCCCGATCCGCAGATAATATGGCATACCGAAAGGAAGAATCCCCTGTGGACAAAGGCTCACGCACGCTATACACGCAGTTCCAGCGGCGGCGGTGCATGGGACTATAATAAAAAGGTTCCGTCACAGTGGGCAATCGGATATAAGGAGCTAACCTTCGGTATAAAGCCTATGGGCTTCAAGCATACCGGAGTTTTCCCGGAACAGGCTGTAAACTGGGATTTTGTTACCGATAAGATAAAAAAAGCCGGAAGACCTCTTAAGGTTCTCAATATGTTCGCTTATACGGGAGCGGCTACTCTGGCGTGCCTTCATGCCGGAGCGTCAGTATGTCATGTTGACGCTTCAAAGGGCATGGTTCAGTGGGCAAAGGAAAACGCTGCACTCAGCTCACTGTCCGATAAGCCTGTAAGATGGCTTGTTGACGACTGTGTAAAGTTTGTACGCCGCGAACAGCGAAGAGGCAATAAATATGACGGCATAATAATGGATCCTCCGTCCTATGGCAGAGGTCCGGGCGGCGAGGTTTGGAAGCTGGAGGATCAGCTTTTCTCACTGATAGAGCTTTGCCTGCCTATACTTTCGGACGACGCAAGCTTTTTCATACTTAATTCCTATACAACCGGTCTTTCTCCGTCTATAATGGAATATCTTCTCGGCGTGATGATCCGTCCGAAGTTCGGCGGCAGCGTTTCAAGCGATGAGATAGGTCTGCATGTGACCGAAAGCGGCCTGACACTGCCATGCGGCAGCACCGCGATCTGGCAGTCATAACGGAGTAATATATGGATGAATTCATAGTTGTTCAGGATGTTTTCTTTTCCTACGATCCTGAAAATGAAAAAGAAGTTGAATATGCTCTTTCCGGTGTTTCGATGAGTATAAAAAAGGGTGAATTTGTTGCGATAGTCGGTCATAACGGCTCCGGTAAATCTACCCTTGCAAAGCATTTCAATTCGATTTTTCTGCCGACAGGCGGTAATATATTCGTTGACGGCATGAATACTAAAGATGACGAGCACCTTTTCAATATAAGGAAAAATGTCGGTCTTGTGCTGCAGAATCCTGATAACCAGATTGTTGCCGGTATTGTTGAGGAGGACGTTGCCTTCGGCTGCGAAAACCTTGGCGTACCGTCAAAGGAAATCCGTGAAAGGGTAGATAAGGCTCTTGAGGCTGTCGGTATGTCTGACTATGCACGTCATTCGCCAGACAAGCTTTCTGGCGGTCAGAAGCAAAGAGTTGCAATTGCGGGAATTATCGCAATGCAGCCGAAATGCATTGTCCTGGATGAACCCACCGCAATGCTCGACCCCCAGGGCAGAGATGAGGTTATGAACACCATACGTGAGCTGAATTCGGGTATGGGTATTACTATAATACTGATAACACATTATATGGAAGAGGCGGTCCTTGCCGACAGGGTTATTGTTATGGACCAGGGTAGGGTACTGACCGAAGGAACGCCGAGAGAAGTATTCTCTCAGGTGGAGCTGCTCAAACAGCACAGGCTTGACGTACCCCAGGCAACCGAACTTGTTTACAAGCTACGGGGCTGCGGCTTTGAGCTTCCGAAATGCGTTCTGACTGAGGAAGAATGTGCACAGGCTATTCTGAAACTGATGAAATAACTCTGGAGATGTTTCTATGTCTGTAATAAAGGCTGAAAATATTAGTTTTACATATAGTGCAGGAACACCGTTTGAAAAGGTTGCTCTGGATGACGTCAGCTTCGAGATAGAGCAGGGGGAATTTGTAGGTGTAATCGGTCATACCGGTTCCGGCAAATCCACTCTTGTGCAGCTTTTAAACGGCCTGCTTAAGCCTACAAAGGGTAAGATATATCTAAATGGACGGGATATATGGGAAAAGCCGAAAAAAATCCGTGAGGTTCGCTTCAAGGTCGGCATGGTTTTCCAGTATCCGGAATATCAGCTTTTTGAGGAAACAGTCTATAAGGATATAGCCTTCGGACCTGCAAATATGGGTCTGCATGACGAAGAACTTGACAAGGCTGTGCGCTCTGCTGCTGAATTTACCGGCCTTCGCGAGGACCAGCTTAACGTTTCTCCGTTCGAGCTTTCCGGCGGTGAAAAACGACGTGCCGCTATAGCCGGAGTAATTGCCATGGATCCGGATGTTCTTATTCTTGACGAGCCTGCAGCCGGACTTGATCCGCTGGGGCGCGACGCGCTTTTGTCGCAGATAGTCGATTATCATAAAACACGGCAGAATACCGTAATACTCGTTTCCCACAGCATGGAAGATATCGCAAGGATCGCTGACAGGATACTTGTTATGTCAAAGGGGAAAAGGTATATGCTCGACAGCACAAGGAATGTATTTTCAAAGGGAGCCGAGCTTGAGGAAATCGG